>JAFGUD010000479.1 GCA_016938685.1 Bacteroidales bacterium
ATTTATTCAATAGGAGGAACAGGTGAATATACTTATGTTTTGAATGATACAATTATTCAGTCACAAGCACTATTTGATTCGCTAGCGGTAGGAGAATATTGGATTACTGTTTATGATGAAAACAACTGTATTGCTCAAGGAGACACAGTTGAAGTTATAATGCCTGATAGCAGAGCTGTTTTTGAAGCTGTTCCATCCGAAGGATGCGCTCCTTTAGATGTTCAATTTACAGCTTTAACAGATGCTGCCTCTTTCAAATGGATAATGGGTGACGGAGATACAACTCTATATGAAGATCCATCTCATTTATATTTGAATTCGACTGATTCGACTGTTATTTATGAAGCACAAATAATAGCTTATCATGGAACTTGTCGGGATACTGCATACGCTGATATTACAGTTTATTCACAGCCAAATCTGTCTTTTGCTGTTGATACTCAAGTTCATTATTACCCTGATACCAATGTGTATATTACAAACTTGGCAACAGAATATCAAAATTATTATTGGGATTTTGGAGATGGTCATACATCTCTTGATATTTCTCCTGTATTTCATTCATATTCAGATTGCGGTATTTTTGATATGTCTGTTACCGCAGAAAATGAATTTGGCTGTTCGGATACTTCTATAATCCAAATAACAATGACATCAGTAGAACCACAAGCATCATTTGTAATGGACAATATTAATGGCTGCGCTCCACTGATCGTTAATTTTACAAATTTATCAGCAAATTCCCTTTCTTATGAATGGAGATATGATAGCCAATTGTTCAGCACAGAAGAAAACCCAATAACCACCTTTGAAGAAGATGGATATTATAATATAGTTTTAAATGCCTATGGTTATTGCAATAAAGTTTCTTCGAGAATAGAAACAATCGAAGTTTATCCTACTCCAATAATTGATTTTGAATTAGACATAGATACAGCAGCAATGGGTCAAACTGTTCTATTTTCTAATTATTCTACCGGAGGAACTTACTATATATGGGATTTTGGTGACGGAGAAGGCTCATCTGAATATTCTCCTAGAAGACCCTACAATACTTCGGGTTGGTTTGACGTGACCTTATACGGAACATCTTCTAGTGGTTGCAGAGACAGTATGACTATTGAAAATGCAATTTACATACCTGATACATTATTCTTTACTTTTCCAACAGCGTTTTCACCTGATGGAGACGGACTTAATGATTTGTTTGAACCATTTTACAATTTAGTAGAATATTGCACGGTAGAAATATACAACCGTAGCGGACAACCTGTGTTTATTACAGAGAATTTTAATACAATCTTCTGGGACGGAACAAAAAACGGCACTCCTTTGCCAATAGATACGTATGTTTGGAGAGCATATGGACGTTTTTATTCAGGTCAATATTTTGAGAGAATAGGTAAAGTAACAATTATCAGGTAAGTTATTACTATGAGGTTATTATATAATTTCAATAAAAACAAATAGATAATTTTAATAAAAAATTATTCTATTATTTTAAAACCAATCACTGAAACATCATCGGTTTGAGGCAAATCTTGTTTCCATGTATTAAAAAAATCGATGATGTATTTTTCTTGTTCACTCATATCTAAATCGCTAATATTAAAAAACATCTCTTCGAATAATTTCCTTTTATATTTTTTATGATCTTTCCCTCCAAATTGGTCATAATATCCATCAGAAGTTAAATACACAATATCCTCTTCATAAAAACTATTTTCATAATTAGTAAAATCTGCTTTCATATCAATTTTCCCAATATATTCTCTATTGCCACTAATTCTATATAAAGTTTTTGAATTATTTTTTATTAAAATTTCAGGCACTAATTGAGATTCGGATAATATATTATCATTATTTCTAACTAAATACATTCTATTTCTTGATGATGCAAATTGAAATACTTTTTCACTAAAATCAACTGTAATAAAACTTATTTCCATATCGTCTTTTATGTGTCCTGAAGAATCTGCTTTTGAAAAGATAGCACGAACTTTTTTACTAAGGAAATTAAGAATATCTGAAGGTTTTTCTAATTTCCTTTCTAAAATCGCAGTATCTAAAATAGTAATACCAATAATGCTTAAAAATGCACCAGGAACACTATGTCCTGTACAGTCTCCCATAGCTAGACATTTTTTATTATTAATGCTTTTTGTCCAATAAAAATCACCGCTCACAATATCTTTTGGAGAAAAAAACAGTAAACTTTCAATAAAAAACTCATGAAATTCTGTTTTAGTAGGAATCATTGCCTTTTGTATTCTCTCTGCGTAAGAAATACTTGCCGTAATTTCTTTGTTTTTATAATTCAGCTCATCTAAAGTAAGTTGTAGTTCGTCGTTCATTTTTATTTCTTGCGTAATATCTCTATCGTTACAAACATAACCAATTAATTCTTTTTCATCATTTCTTAATGGTATTACAATTGAAGCATCCCAATATAATTCACCATTTTTTCTTTTATTAATCAACACACCTTGCCATAACTCACCTACTTTTATACAATGCCATAAATCGTCATAAAATTCCTTTTCATGTTTTCCAGAATCTAAAAAAGAAGGAGTTTTTCCAACAACTTCGTCAAATTTATACCCAGTAATTTTAGTAAACGAAGGATTAATATATGTAATTTTTGCTTTTTCATCTAATATTATAACAGAAGTAGGATTATTTTCAGTAGCAGTATATAATTTTATAATTTTTTCGTTTTTTTCAACTTCTTTTGTTATATCTTCTTTTGTTGCAATGTAGTGCGTAATTTCACCAAAATTATTCTTAACAGGAGCAATAGTGTTTTTTTCCCAATATAACTCTCCCGACTTCCGCCTGTTTAAAAGCTTACCTTTCCATGTATTTCCACTAGAAATAGTACTCCACAATTCTTCATAAACCTTTATTGGAGTTTTCCCTGATTTTACTATAGCCGGTGAACTACCTAAAATATCTGAAATCTTATATCCGGTAATCTCTGTAAAAGCAGGATTAACGTATTCAACAATAGAATCTTTATTTACAATTAAAATAGCGTCCTCTGTTTGTTCAACCGAAGTTTTTAGCAACTGAATATCTTCTTCTCTTTGTTTTCTATCAGTAATATCTAAAATACTACCATAAAATTCTGTTTTTCCAACAATTTGTTTTATAGTCAAAGACATTAGAGCAGGAAAAGTGGTGTTGTCTTTTTTCTTAAAAAGAAATTCGAAAGTTTGTGTGTTTTTTGTTTGATAAAGTTTTTTAATTATTTCTTTAACATTTTTTTCATCTTGCTCTACAACAAAATCAGAATAAAGCAATCCGTTTTCAAAATCAAACTTTGAATAACCTGAAACGCTGAAAAAATTTTCATTTGTAGATACCAAATTTCCTCTAACATCGGTTTCAAAAAATATCTGAGGAAGAACATCAACTATTCTAAACATCTTTGACTGTGCTTTATGTACTTCGTTATCCTTGAGTATTAGCTCGGTATTCAATTTTTTGTTTTTTCGAAAATTAGTTAAAAGAATTGCGGATAATAAAATAATTACAAAAAGAAGAATTATCAATAGTATTATAATCAACCTTTGCCTGTTTTTATCTAAAATCGTTTTTGTAATTATTGCTTTGTTTAATGAATTTTTGTCTTGTAAACTTTTAATTTCCGATTGCTTTTTCTCATTTTGATATCTATAATGAAGTTCAGCCGTAATTTTATTTCTTTCAATCGAGAATAAACTATCATCTAATATCTCTTTTTGCAATAAGTATTCATAAGCATCTTCATATTTGCCAAAATAGAAATTTAGAAACGAATATTGTTCGTAAAATTCAGATAAAATATTAATAGACACAAAACTTTTATTCTGCTCAATAATTTTCAACACATCTTTTGAGATACTAAATGCTTCTTGATATTTTTCAAGAGCAATATATGTTTTAATTAAACCAATATTTATCTCAATATAACTTGTAAAATCATCATATTGACTTGATATTTTTAAAGACTTATTAAAAAAATCTAATGATTTTACATAATCTTTTTTCTGATAATATAAATCACCCAGGTTAAAATAAACAGTACTTAAAAGAATTTCATGGTCAAGTTCTAAAGTTATTTTTTCAGATTTAATAAAATATTTTTCAGACATTTCATATTTTGAAATATCTTTAAAAACAACACCTAAGTTATTATATATGAAAAACTTTAAAAACTCATCTTCGTTCGCTTCTGCGTATATTAATGCTTTGTTATAATTTATTATAGCTTCTTTATGATTATGCAATTCATGTGCAATAGCTCCTATAACCAAGTAACAGTCTATTTCTCCTTCTTTATTATTCGTTTTTTGATAAGTATTTAGCGAAGAATGGATATAAAATAACGCGGAATCTAATATTAGTAGGTTAGTATAAATACCGGCAATATTTTTTGAAATATATGCAACGGATAAGGTATCTTTTAATTCGCTGTACAGATAAAGTGATTTTTTATAATACACCAATGCTCTCTTTTGATTTTCTGAATAGTCATATGCGATTGCTATATTTAAAAACACGTTTGCTTTTGAATTTATATTGTGTACATTTGAGACAATATCAAGGGCTTTATAATAGTATTCAAGAGAAATATCAGGTCTGGTTGTTTCGTATTCCTGTCCTAATTTTAACAAAACATTTACTTTATTTGAGTCTGATTGGGAGATATTAAGAAGACTATTTAAGCTATCAATTCTATCAATATCCTGTGAAAACAAGACAGCACAAAAAAACATCAGAAGAGCGAAAATGATATTTGTTTTTTTGTTCATTGATTTGATATCTGAAACAAAATAACTAATTTTTTTTAATATAAAAAAAACTAAAATAAATATGTGTAATTGAAATTGAAATTGAAATATGATAAAAAGGAACTAAGACACATGAAAAAAAACAACTTTCAAAAACTGATCTTGAAAGTATTTTCAAAAAACAGCTAATTAATTGCAATAATAATCTATCTTACTATAAATTTGTGATATTCTTTTAGTTTGTCTTTTGTAATAGCTAAAATGTAAATACCACTTTGAACATAATCAATATTAATTTCGGTAAGATTGTTAAATGATTTTGTTTCATATACGACATGTTTCATTCCATCGTAAATTGTATAATTATAGTCCTGAATATCATCAAACGTTTTTACATAAAAAACTCCGGTATTAGGATTTGGGTACAATTGTGCAATTTGGTCATCGTATTCCAAAGACAGAAATGCGTCATCACTTTTTGAGGAGCCATACTGATTTATTGCTTCACATCTAAAACAAAAGTTATTCAAAATATTTGATGTTTTAACAATTAAAGTTTCTGTATTTACTCCTTGATAGGTTATATTATCTACAATGTAGCAATAAGTTTTACCGCTGTCTCTACTTACCTGCCATTTATAATTATCAGCTCTATCAGCAGTAATACAAAAAGAAACTTCTGATTGAGAGCTCGTTATTTGTTCATTTGGGTGTGTTAATATAACTGGAATGGGGAAATTGAATACAAATGCCTTTTGGTATGTTTTACCCGGCATTCCAACAACAATTGTAGAATCATTAACTGACAAGGATTTTCCGAAATAGCTATTCTGTTCATGGTGATAATCGGGATGAATTTTATCTACTTTTTCCCAAAGGTTGGTTTTATGATAAACATAACAAGCTCCAGAAAAAGAATTTATTTCGGGAACATAGTCGTACGGAGAACTGACTGCAATAATATTTTTACTAGCAGATATTTCCTTGCCGAAATAGTCATTTACAGCGGAAGAAGGATTTCCAAACTCCTGAGAGATAGACCAAACCCCATCATTTTGAGAAAAAACATAGAATTTACCTGAATTATTATCTAAACCGTCAAATCCGGGAGCCCCAATAACCAATTCTTCGTCTGCTAATGCAATCGAATATCCAAAATAATTTGTAACGTATGTATAAATAGGAACTATTGTTTGCTTCAAAGTCCATTTATTATTGATATACTGATAAGCAAAAACTTTTCCGTTAGCTTCTTCCTGGTATAAAGAATAGGGAGCTGCAATAAATAAATTCCCATCATTAATTATTAAATCGAAACCAAATGAGCTATTTGAAACATCAAAACTTTCTTTAATTTGATAACTTTGCACCCATTGGTTATTCGAAAGATTATAAATAAACACGCTACCATTCTGCCCCCATTCGGGCGCACCAATTGCAAGGGTCATTGTAACAGTATCCAGGTCTAAAGAAAACCCAAAATGTGAATTTATCATTATAGAATCAGGAGAGATTTTTTGAAAGAAGTTGAAAGTATCTCCGTCTCTTTTATAGGCATAAACATAGTTAATATCTTCGGACAGAGTAGAAACAAAAGCATAATCTTTAGTAACTAATGTTTTACCTCCAAAATGGTCAGATTTTTCGTTTGCGGTTAAACTTTTTAATTCACCCCAAGTATTGTCAGGCTTCTTTTTGTAGATGTAAACAATTCCTGTTTGATCATCGGCTACCTGAAAATCAGAATCGCCAACTAATAAATAATCTGAATTTGAGCTAACAGATTGACCAAAACTTAAAGAATAACTTTGTGTAATTTCCTGGAAATTAACCAACACCTGACCAATTGCAGCATTTGAAAAAATCAAAACTGCCCAAACAGCTAATGTAATCTTCATGTAATAGAAATATTTGTGCTTCATATATAAACGAAATATAACTATTAATGTTACTGTTTTAGTCCTTTTTATTTATACTATAAGGTTTATTTTATTATCCTCAATTACTTTTCTCAAATTAATAAGAGCATATCTCATTCGTCCAAGAGCAGTATTGATACTAACACCGGTAAGTTCTGAAATTTCTTTGAAACTCATATCTCCATATAATCTAAGCAAAACAACTTGTTTTTGTTCGTTTGGAAGAGTGTCTAGAAGTTTGCGAACATCATTTTCAATTTGCTGTTTTACTAAAATTTCTTCGATATTTGAGTCTGAAAATTTAGCAGAATTAAACAGATCTATTTCGCTGTCATCATTAGAAACAGTTTGCAAACGTTTTTCTTTGCGGAAATGATCAATAATAAGATTGTGAGAAATTCTAATTATCCAGGAAATTAAACTACCTCTATCTTCATACTTACTTTTACGAAGCGAGCTCATTACCTTAATGAAAGTATCCTGAAAAATATCATTGGCAAGATCTTGATTTTTTACAATCATCAAAATATACGTAAAAACTCTATCTTTGTAACGTTTGATAAGTTCTTCAAAACTTGATGAATCTCCCTCTACAAATTGTTCAACCAACTTTTTGTCGGTAATCTCCTGAGCTGTGTTCATGTTTATATGATTTTGGTTTACAGGGTAGAGTTTAATCCATAGGCATCTTAATTGTTTTTGTTTTCTATTTAATACGATAAAAGTATTGTAAATGTTCCAAATAATATTTACAAAAAGAGAATTCTAACGTTTCGGGTTAGAATTTACGTAATTTTAATACGTAACTGTGTAGTCAAATATTGTTCCAAATTTTAAAAAAACATAAAAAAAGCAAGTTTGGCACTTGCTTTTTTTTAACTTTTTTAGTTACCAAATTTAGAATAACGTTTCTTAAATTTGTCAACCCTACCGGTTGAGTCAATAAGTTTGGTTTGACCCGTAAAGAATCCGTGAGAAGAGCTAGAAATCTCTAATTTTACTAATGGATACTCAACGCCTTCTATTTCAATATTTTCTTTTGAATTGGCTGTCGATTTTGTGATAAAAACCTGACCATTTGTGATGTCTTTGAAAGCTACTAAGCGATAATTCTTAGGATGTATTTCCTTTTTCATTGTATTGAGTGTTTTGTCATTATTTCAAAAATTGAGTGCAAAAATACAAATAGATTTCCTAATTGCAAAATTTATGAAGTCTATTTTTAATATTTTTCATGAAACTTCATTTTTAGGAGAACAAAGGAACTGCTAAATTTTAAAAACTTTGATTTTAACAATAGATATAAGTTTATTTTTCTCTGAAAGATTGATTATTTAAACTGAATTTGATTTTGCGTTTCGTTTGTAAAAATTTTATATTATTTTTGAAGAAATATTTACTCACATACAACACACTGTTATTTAGCAGATTATGATTTTTAAAGATTATTATAAAATATTGGGGGTTTCTTCAAGCTCAACAACTGACGAAATAAAAAAGGCTTATAGAAAGCTTGCTCTTTTATACCACCCTGACCGTAACCCTGACAATAAAGTAGCAGAAGAAAAATTTAAAGAAATTGCAGAGGCTTATGAAGTACTTTCTGATGTTCAAAAAAGAAAAGAATTTGATAATTTGAGAACTTTTGGATCATCTTCTAAAAAATTTTATTCAAACACTTCATACAAAGATGATTTTGATTTTAATTTTGAAAATCCTTATAAATCAAATAGTAAAGAAAAATACGGCGATCCGGAAAAACTTTGGGAAGAATTTAAAAAAGATTATAATTTTAAGAATTTTTCAGATTTTTTTAAAAATTTCTTTTCAGCCAAACGAAAAAATAAAGGACGTGATAAAACAGCAAAACTTACTATTTCATTAGCAGAAGCATTTCAAGGGTCTGTTAGAATATTAAATATTGACAACAAAAAATTCAGGCTAAACATTAAACCGGGAATAGAAGATGATCAATTACTTAAAATTCCACGAAAAGGTCATCCTGCTCCCACACTAGATGGCTCTCCGGGTGACTTTTACCTTAGAATAAAGATAACACCTGATTCCAGATTTGAACTAAAAGGTGCTGATATTTATACCGAAAAATATGTAGACATATATAATGTGTTGCTTGGAGGTAAAATTATTATTGAAAATATTGTCGGAAGTTTCAAAATTAATATTCCTCCCGGAATTTCTTATGGCAAGGTGCTGAGAATAAAAGGAA
This sequence comes from Bacteroidales bacterium, assembly GCA_016938685.1. Classification (GTDB taxonomy): domain Bacteria; phylum Bacteroidota; class Bacteroidia; order Bacteroidales; family JAFGUD01; genus JAFGUD01. Next base: position 8,922 of record JAFGUD010000479.1, read on the forward strand.
AAGGAATGCCTTTGTACTCAAATCCTGATAAAAAAGGCGATTTTTACATCAAAATTAAATATAAAATACCAAGCGATTTATCTTCAAAAGAAAAACAATTACTAGAAGAACTATATGAACTAAACAAGAAAAAATTAAATTAGCTATGAAAAAAGCCAACTCAATAATTCTTTTGCTTCTTTTTACTTTTATTGTGTTTTTTTCGTGCAAAAGAACAACTGAAACAAAATCAACTGTTAAAGTAGTTGATGGAATTGAATACAAAGTTGAAGTTTTTGAAGTTGATACAGGTTGGGGATACCAAATACTAAAAAATGATGATGTTTATATTTATCAGGACTTAATTCCGGCTGTCAATGGCCATTTTTTATTTGAAACCGCTGAAGATGCTCTAGTTACGGGAGATTTTGTACTTCAAAGAGCTTTGAAATACGAAGGATTACCGTCTGTAACTATCTCAGAATTAGATAGTCTTGGCGTTTTAAATCAAGAAGTATTAGATTATCAAGATATTGATTTTGGAACAAAAACCGGAATATTGCCCAAAAAGTAACTACTTTTTCTGAGGAATTGTAAAATAAAAAGTTGTTCCTACTTTTGGTGTACTTTCTGCCCAAATTTCTCCTTTGTGTTTTTTAATTAACTCTTGCACAAGAAGCAAACCAAGCCCTGTGCCTGTTTCGTTTTCAGTTCCTTTTGTTGTGTAATTTTTATCAATCCGAAACAATGAGTCAATCGCTGTTTCATTCATCCCTATTCCATTGTCTTTTACCGAAATTTGAATATTCTTTTCAATTTGACCAACTTCAATCTTAATATTTCCACCTTTGGGTGTGAATTTTATTGCATTAGAAATTAAATTTAGCAATATTGTTCCTATCATATTTTCGTCGGCATAAACGATAGTTTCTTTATGAGAAAATTCTAAAGATATATTTTTAGTAGTAGCATTTGTTTCGACAAAAGAAATAGTTTCTTTTATTTTTTCGGAAATATCAAATTCAATCGGTTCAAATACATTTTTATTGCGTATTACTTTTGACCATTCCAACATATTTTCCAACAAATTATATCCATTTTTTCCTGCTTGGTCTAACAAACCAATATATTTTTTCAAATCTTTTTCATCAAAAACAGAAAAGTTGTCATTAATAATTTCGGCTAGACTAATTACCTGAATAAATGGTGTCCTCAAATCGTGAGAAATAATAGAAAGGAACTTTGTTAAAGCAGCATTTGTTTCTTTTAATTCATGCACCAATTTTTTTTGTGCTGTCAAATCTTTAATAATAAATGCATTAACAAGTTTTTTCTCGAAATAAACAGGAATTATACTATTTTCTATTTGAACAGTTTCTCCATTTTTTAAATTTAAAGAAATTTCATATCTGGACTTATTATTTAATAAATTTAAAATTTGCCCATGTTGATTTTCTGAAACATTTAGAAAATCTAAAAAATTCATTCCTGATTTAATTTCTACTCCATATTTTTCAGCAATTTCTTTGGCTGTTCTGTTAAAAGCTAAAATTTCAAATTCATCTACAATTACAATTGGATCTAAGTTATTACTAAACAAAGTTTTATAATTAGATTCGAGGTTAAAATAACTATCTGTAAGAATGTTTAAGTTAGATAAATTAATAATATTACAAACAATTGCTTCTTCACCATTTTCTGTACTATAATAACCTCTTAAAAAAAATTCTGCTTGCCTTAGTTCGTGCACATTAGTTGTGAAAATATATTCGAACTTTTCATTATTATTCTCAATAATATGATTAATTCGCTTAAATATTTCAATTTTATCATCGTGATTAAAAAGATTTAATACATCTTCCGAAGAACTCTTTTGGGGATTAATTCCAAAAATATTATATGCACTTGAAGTAAAAACAATCTCTTTTATTTGTTTATTCTTATCAAAAAAAACTCTAAAACAACCTAAACTAACTGTTTCATAAGAATTATAACAACAATTATTATTATTTTCCGCAAATAAATGCTTAATAAAAACAATAAAATCGGCTTCTTCTCCATTAAATGGTATTTTTTGAATATCATACAATTGATTATTAAAATAAACCTGCAAGTTATCTTTACTTATTTTTTGCTCGAATTCGCTATAATAAGAATTATCAGTAAAAACAGTTCTAAAATCCTGTCCTTCAATATCTTCTCCCAAATAATCTATCAATTCATTATTACAAGAAATAATAATATGATTTTTTATCAGAAAAACCGGGCTTTTAATCTTATTTATAAATTTGATATTTTTTTGCATTTTAATTTCTTGAAAATAAATTCCGTAAATAATCAATAATTTCTTCTATCTCATTAACGCCGATTAGTATATCTTTATTTCGATTGTCAAGAGTTTCTCCTGCGAGTTTTCCTGACCAACCTTCAAATTGCTCTACACAAAGCACTTTTTTATTTTTTTGCCATGCAAAGGCAATTTCGGACAAAGTGCCGGAACCACCTCCTATGGCAATAATTACATCTGCTGTGTTGATAATTACACTATTACGATTAATACCAAAACCGGTTGGAATAACAATGTCACAAAAATCATTAGCTGAATTTTTATTTTCTTCTGGCAAAATCCCAATAATTGAACCTTCAAAATAACTTTCAGAATTCATTCCGCCACGACTTACAGCTTCCATAATTCCGCTTTTGCCACCGGTCACAATTCGGTAGCCTTCTGCAAGGAGACTGTGGCCTAATTCAAGCCCGAAATTGTACATTTTTTTTGTACACAAATCTTCGCCGGCTCCTATTATTCCTATAATTGGTCTCATTTTTTATATATATTTTCTCAGATATTGTGAACAATTTCATCAATAACTGACATTTAACCATCAATTATTTATTTATAATTACCAACCTAAGTTGTTAAGTTCAGTGATAAAACTGGTCGTACCTAACGGCACTTTTTAGTTTGTTATATTTTTAGTTCCGACTTGCGCCGGAACTTACAAACAGGTTGTCCCGATGGGACTTTTTTGTATGTTATCTTCTGTCCCGACTTGCGTCGGAACTAACAAACAGATTGTCCCGTTGGGATTTTTTTGTATGTTATCTTCGTCCCGACTTGCGTCGTAACTTACAGACAGGTTGTCCCGATGGGACTTTTTTGTATGTTATCTTCTGTCCCGACTTGCGTCGGAACTTACAGACAGGTTGTCCCGATGGGACTTTTTTGTATATTATCTTCTGTCCCGACTTGCGTCGGAACTTACAGACAAGTTGTCCCGATGGGACTTTTTTGATTATTTAATTTAATTATATTGAACCATCAATTATTAACTAATAATTATTAATTATTAATCGCCTTAAGTTCTACCGTAAAATGTCTTAAAATTGGTGCTTCATAAGTAATTTCGTATCCGCGTTTTATTTCGTTTCTTCGATTATAAATATTTCCAAGTGCAGCGGCAACATATTCTATATGATTGTTTGTATAAACTCTTCGTGGTATTGCAAGGCGAACAAATTCGTTTTTTGGATAACGATTTTCTTTAGTAACAGGATCTCTGTCGGCCAAAATTGTTCCTATTTCTACACCTCTAACTCCACCTTCTATATATAATTCAACAGCCAAAGTTTGCGCTCTATATTCGCTTTTTGGAATATGTTGAAGCATTTCGTTAGCATCAATAAAAATAGCATGACCACCAAAAGGTTTTTGAACAGGAACACCAAATTCTACAAGTTTTTTGCCAAGATAAGCAACTTGTTCTATTCTTGCTTCAAGATATTCAAATTCTGTTCCTTCGTCTAAACCTTGTGCGAGTGCATTCATGTCTCTACCGGACATTCCTCCATAAGTGACATATCCTTCGAACATAATATTAAAAACAGTAGCTTTTCTAAGAATCTCTTCGGATTTAAAACCAATAAATCCACCCATATTTACAATAGCATCTTTTTTGCTGCTCATTGTCATTATATCGGCATTTGAGAACATTTCCAGAACAATTTCTTTTACTGTCTTGTTCTCGTATCCTTTTTCTCTAATTTTAATAAAATAAGCATTTTCAGCAAAACGAGCCGAATCATACACAACAATCTTTCCGTATTTATTGGCTAATGCTCTAACATCTCTTAGATTTTGCATAGAAACAGGCTGTCCTCCTGCTGTATTACAAGTTATAGTCATAATAATGAAAGGAATATTATCCTTATGTTCAATCAGAACTTTTTCCAGTTTATTCAAATCAACATTTCCTTTGAAAGGATGCATATTTTCGATGTCGTAAGCTTCATCAATAGTACAATCAACAGCCGTAGCGTTACGAAATTCGATATGACCTTTTGTTGTGTCAAAATGAGCATTTCCGGGCACAAAATCACCCGCTTTTACTAATGCTGAAAAAAGAACATTTTCAGCGGCACGACCTTGATGCGTTGGTAAAAAATAAGGAAAACCAAGTAAGGTGTTTATAGCGTTTTTCATTTTGTAGTACGACGAAGCACCTGCGTAACTTTCGTCTCCCAACATCATTTCAGACCATTGTTTATCACTCATTGCGCCTGTCCCGGAGTCAGTTAACAAATCAATAAAAACCTGATTGCTACGTAAATTAAAAAGATTGTATTTGGCTTGTTTTATCCATTCTATTCGTTGTTCTTTAGTACTTTTACGAATAGTTTCAACCATTTTTATTTTAAATGGCTCTGCGTAAGGTAGATTCATCTTATAAAATTTGTAAAGTTTATATATTTGAAAGGTTTAAAAGGTCATAAAAGAGACAAAAGTTTTAAAAGCCAACTTTATTTTCTTTTAACTTTAAAACATTCAACTAATTTTTGTAATGCGCCAAATTTAAAAGTATTTCTGAAACGCACACAACAAAGAAGTATGTTCTTTAGCAATTTGCAGTATTGGGTTGGAATAATAAACGACTTTATTATTTTTCTGTTTGTAAAAAAAATAATAGTATTAAGAAATTGAAAAACTTCTAATATTTTGAATTAATTCGTGTGTTTTATTTTTATCAAGTTCTTCAAAATTTTTACTAATTCCTGTTGAAACTAAAAAACAATTTGCATAAGGCAGGTAATGAGAGATATTTTCAGGCGTAATTCCGCTGGCAATAGCAATAGGAAAATCTCCGGCGGCATTTCTCATTGTTTTTATTTTTTGAATATCTGCAGCAATTCCTGTTCCCTGACCGCTTGTTGTTATTACATCCATAAAATTTTTGGCAATTTTAACAGCAGAGTCTAAATCCTCAACAAATCTTTGGTACTTAAATGCCACACCACCAAAATATAAACCATTCCAATTTATTTGTTTAAAGTAGTTTAATACTTTTTTAGCATAAATCTGATTTTCTTTTTCTTCATCAATTTCAGCATCATCAACCCAAAGTCCATTTGCATCATTTGGAATAATTGAAAAAGAATCAAGAGCATCTCCATCTAAACAATTTATACCAATCCATTGGTTTTTGAACTCTTGTCTTAATTTTTGATAAATATTTAACAGATGTTTGAAATTGTAATGGTGATTTATCAGGAAAACACCGTCTGCTCCTTCTTCAAAAGCAGTATTTGCATTTTTAAAAGTCAGTTCTTCATTTTTAACGTGAATTACAGGAAGAACTACGTGCTTATTTTTAAAAATTTCAAAAAACTTCATAATTATTGAATCATTTTTATTCCAATTGCTTCAGCTATTTTTTTTGGAATATCGGTGTTGTCGTAATATCCGTCGAATAATTCGCTTCCAGCCCCTATTGCTCTCACCGGAACAGGTAAACCTGTGTGAGAATGAGAAGTCCAGCCAATTCCTGCTCGTTGATTAAATATTTCAATCCAAGTGTACGCTAAAATATTAATATTTTCATATAAAAAATCTTCTTCAACTTCCGTTTCAAGGAATTCGTTATATGCACTTAAAAGTTGATTAGTTTCTTTATTTGTAAGAGAGCCCATGGAGAGATATTTTTCACCAAAAGATAAAACATTATCAAAAGTTATATTTTTATGTGAATTTAAAAAATAATTGATTGAATCGGAAATTACGCCCAAAGAATATTTCTGATCTTTTAAAATGGCAAAATTACTTTCGTAGTGCATTCCGTCCCAACCAACTGCAAGTCCCCCTGTTTCGTGGTCTGCAGTAACAACAATAAGAGTTTCGTCAGGGTGCAGAAGATAAAAATCATAAGCCACTTTAACTGCGTTATCAAAATCAATAACTTCCTGAACAACAGTTGCTCCATCGTTTGCGTGAGCAGCCCAATCAATTTTTCCGCCTTCAACCATCATAAAAAAACCATTTTTATTATCAAGTAATTCAATCGATTTTTTTGTATAGTCCGCCAAAGTGTAAAAATCATCAGGTTGGTCAATATAATAAGGTAATTCAGCTTCGCTTAAAAGAACCGGCGAAACCAACATAACTTTTGAATCATCGGAATTAAGATTATTAAAATCTTCGGTTGATTTAGCAATTTTATATCCTTTGTTTTCGGTAATTTTATACGCAGTAGGCAAGCTGTCATTTTTTCCTTTTGGGTCTATAAAACCACCTCCGGCAAAAACATCAAAGTTACTTTTAGCAAGTTGTAAAGCAATTTCGTAGTACTGATTTCTTTTAGATTGATGAGCATAAAAAGCAGCAGGCGTAGCATGATTTATCCCAACAGAAGATAAAATCCCAACTTTCATTCCGTTTTGTTTTGCATAATAAGCAATCGAAAAAATTGTATCTGTATGATTGCTCTTTAGACCTATAGTTCCAATAGAAGTTTTAAATCCGGTTGCAAGAGCAGTTCCAGCAGCTGCCGAACCTGTTATATATCGGTTCTCGGCAAAAGTTGTAGCCATTCCAAAAACGGGAAATTCGCTCATTGTAAGTTTTTGTATTCCAATTACACTGTCTAACGAAGATAAATATGCTTCTGTCAAATTCACATGAGCAAGCCCCATTCCATCTCCAATAAAAAAGAAAACATATTTAGCTTTTTTATTTTGAGGATTAATGTCGGTTTGTTTACACCCGGCAAAAAACAAAACAAGTATTATTGCGGTAATGTATAATTTATTCATATCAAGTTTTTTTTTGCAAAATTAAAAAAACAAATGGGATTTTTTAAATAAATAAACTATTTGTTGTTTTATTTTTTTTATTTGTTTTTTAGTAATAAATAAAAAAGCTGCCAAATTTGGCAGCTTTTCGTGAAGGTTTCACCCAAAAACCTCTCTTATGAAAAAAAACTATTCTATTAAAATTTTTATAAAAGTTTGTAAATGAAAACTTGTATTTTCACAAACTTAAAATATTAATTAACTTCTTCATAATCAATGTCGGAAACATCTCCATCATTATTTTTATTTTGATCTTCCGGTTCTTGATTAGTGTTTGGATTAGTAAAATCAGCATTTGGATTTGGATTAGCTCCTGCTTGATTTTGAGCATTTTGAGTAGCTTGCGAAAACAATTGTTGAAGCTCTGCTGTATATCTTTCAATTGCTTGCAAATCTTCAGTTTTGTGAGCTTCTTTAAGTTGCCCAAGAACGGCTTCTATTTTTTGTTTTTCAGCTTCTGGAATTTTACCTTCCATATCTTTTAACGATTTTTCAGTTTGAAAAATAAGACCATCAGCTTGATTAAGTTTCTCTATTTTTTCTTTTTCAATTCTATCACTTTCTGCGTTAGCTTCGGCTTCTGCTTTCATTCTTTGAATTTCAGCATCGCTTAAACCGGACGAAGCTTCAATTCTAATAGTTTGTTCTTTACCAGATGCTTTGTCTTTTGCAGAAACATTAAGAATACCGTTAGCATCAATGTCAAAAGTAACTTCTATTTGAGGTTCTCCTCTTCTTGAAGGAGGTATTCCGTCTAAATGGAAACGACCAATTGTTTTATTGTCGCGAGCCATAGGACGTTCTCCTTGAAGAATATGAATTTCAACAGAAGGTTGATTGTCTGCAGCAGTGGTAAAAGTCTCTGTTTTTTTAGTAGGAATAGTTGTGTTAGACTCAATAAGTCTTGTCATAACTCCACCTAAAGTTTCAAGTCCAAGTGAAAGAGGAGTAATATCAAGTAAAAGAATGTCTTTTACCTCACCACTCAAAACTCCACCTTGAATACAAGCACCAACTCCAACAACTTCGTCAGGATTTAGATTTTTCCCCGGTTTTTGACCAAAGAATTTTTCTACAGCTTCTTGAATAATTGGTACACGAGTAGAACCACCAACAAGAATAACTTCATCAATATCAGAAGCTTTCATTCCGGCTTCGTCCAAAGCAATTTGACAAGGAGTAATTGATTTTTTCACTAAATCGTCAATAAGTTGTTCAAATTTAGCTCTTGTAAGTTTTCTAACCAAGTGCTTAGGTATTCCATTAACTGGAATAATATAAGGTAAATTAATTTCAGTTTGAGATGAACTTGAAAGTTCAATTTTTGCTTTTTCAGAAGCTTCTTTCAAACGTTGAAGAGCCATAGGATCTTTTCGTAAGTCTAAATTTTCATCTTTCAAAAACTCTTCAGCAAGCCAATTAATAATTCTTTCGTCAAAGTCATCTCCACCAAGGTGTGTATCACCACTTGTAGATTTAACTTCAAAAACGCCATCACCAAGTTCCAAAATAGAAATATCAAAAGTACCTCCACCAAGGTCATAAACAGCAATTGTTTTATCATTATTTGCTTTATCTAATCCATAAGCAAGTGCAGCAGCTGTAGGCTCGTTAATAATTCTTCTTACTTTCAAACCTGCGATTTCACCAGCTTCTTTTGTAGCTTGTCTTTGTGCATCGTTAAAATAAGCAGGAACAGTAATAACTGCCTCTGTAACTTCTTGTCCAAGATAATCTTCTGCTGTTTTTTTCATTTTTTGCAAAACAATTGCTGAAATTTCTTGCGGAGTATATAATCTGTCACCAATTTTAACACGAGGTGTGTTGTTGTCACCTTTAACAACTTTGTAAGGAACTCTGTTGATTTCGTTTGATACTTCGTCAAAAGATCTACCCATCAGTCTTTTGATTGAAGAAACTGTGTTTGTAGGGTTTGTAATAGCTTGACGTTTAGCAGGATCTCCTACTTTACGTTCGCCGTCTGCTAAAAAAGCAACAATTGAAGGAGTTGTGTTTTTTCCTTCGCTGTTAAGTATTACGGTAGGTTCGTTACCTTCCATAACTGCAACACATGAGTTGGTTGTTCCAAGGTCAATTCCGATTATTTTTCCCATTTTTCTATGCTGTTTTTTTTGTTATTCTAAAATTTGTTTACAATCCCAATTTATCAATCATTATGCCACAAAAAACAACAATATTTACCTAATCGTTTGAATTTCAATTATTTAATTTAATTTTTCTACTATTTTAGGTATATTACTCAAAAAAAAACCGTCTATTTGGCACAAAAAGAATTAGACATTACTGACATTTTGGGATCACAGCTGACATTTTTGCAGTTTGACTGTAATTTTTTTGATAAAATTGCGTTATTTTTGAAATTTGAATTTTCCAAAAAATTCAACTTGAATTGTCATCTCCAATAGCTTTGATTTATGAAGAAAAATATTCTGTATATAATAATAGTTTTTTTGTCTCTAAATTCTTTTGCACAAACACCAGCTTCGCCTGAACTTTGTCTTATTACTGTTGGAAATGACAGTCTTGTACATTTGAAATGGTATTATGGCGACACATCTCAAATTGACGGATTTATCATAAAAAGAGTTATCTATGATGGAATAGGCGTAGTGAATGGTACTTTGAATAACATAGAGGTTATTAATGATAATTCAATTTCAGCATACATAGACACCTCTCTTGAGTATTCCACACACGCCAAACCTTATATTAGAGCCGAAGAATATGCTGTAAATTCCTATGTCACTAGAAATGATTCTATTATTTTCAGCAATATGACATTAGGGCAAAATACAATTTTTCTAACAAGCGAATGGAATATGTGTTCAACCGAAGCTTATTTTTCATGGAATGAATATAAAAACAGAACTGTTTTAAAATATCAACTTTTATATAAAACAGAAAGTACCGAATATGAACTTTTAACAGAATTACCTTCAAATCAAACGTCTTTTTCAACATCAAATCTAGAAACAAACAACAAATATTATTTTAAAGTTTTAGCAATTCTTGACAACGAAAACAATTGTTTAGCAGACACTTCTGTTTCTATTGTTTCCAATTTTTTCACTTTTGTGCCGGAAATTCCTGAAGATGTAATGCTTTTTAATGTAACAACACTAAACAATAATAGTTTAAAGTTGAATTTTAATTGTGAAAAAACAGATGGTTTGAAAAATTATTCAGTTTTTAGAAATAATATTGAAATATTCTCATTTGATGTAAATAATATTATTAATTCATATATTGACGAAATAGATGTTTCAGTTGTATATGAATACTATTTTTCTGCAATTGATTCTTGCGACAGAGAACTAAAAAGATCTAATTCTGTGAAAAATATTGTACTTGATGCTAATTTGAACGATCGAGAATTTGAACTTTCGTGGACAAATACAACCATTTTTGATGAAAACATTGATTATTTTGAAATTATGACAAATATCGGAGATGGTTGGGTAAATTTAAAAAATGAAAACAACAATTCTTTTTCAACTAATATAACACTTTTTGATGTTTTTGGCAGCAATAATAATCAAAATACTACTAGTGTAAGTTTTCAGATAATTGCACATCCAAAATCAAGTTTTAATGATTCGTTGTTATCTTATTCTAACATTGTAAATATTGATTTGAATGGAATTTTGGCAATTCCAAATGCTTTTAACCCAAACAGCAACAATCCGGAGAATCGTTTTTTCACAATAAAAGCGTTGTTTATTAGCAGCTTCAATATTACAATTTTCTCAAAATCAGGCTCTTTGCTATTTGAGTCTGATGATATAAATAATTCGTGGAATGGAAAGGACAAACGTGGAAACCTTCTACCAAAAGATACATATATATATTACATAGAATACACCTCAACAAATGGAAACGTGCAAAAAATAAATGGTGTTGTTAATTTAGTTTATTAGTCCTCAGCCATTCAGTCAACAGTCTTCGGGCTATCATTAATTATTAATTGAAAAAAGTGCATCTAAGGTTTTTCAAATGCACTTTTTTTTAAACCCGAATTATGCGTTAGAATTTTTGTCAAAACATTAACTGTTTGATTTTTAAGTAGTTTCTAATGCAAAGCATTAGA
>JAFGUD010000480.1 GCA_016938685.1 Bacteroidales bacterium
AAAAAAAGCACAGACCGAAATCTGTACTTTTGCTTTAAGGAGTAATAGAGAAAAACTAAAAATCAAATTATTATTTGAGTATTAACTGATTTTCGTTATAAAAAACGACTTCAATCGAATCTTCTTCTGTAAACATCATTTTGTTTGAGTTTATATCGCATAAAATAAATTTTTCGAGAAGAATTGTTTCGTTAAGCGACTTGCTTAAAACATCTTTTCTAACAGCAGATTTTGTGGATTTAGAATTGTCTAAAAAACTAAATGATGCGTAAATAAGAGAATTATTGAAGAAATGCAATTCGCAATAAACTGTATCTTCGAGCATTCTTTTTTCAAAGACTAGTATTTTAAATCCACTTCCGGCTCTATGGATAGCATAAAACTCCGATCCAATTTTCGATAAAACAGACTTGAAATCTTCGCCAAGATAGAAATCTCCAAAAATTGCTAAAATAGATTTGAATTTGAAAACAGGCAAAAGTTCTACTTCATGTAAAAATTTTGAGTAAAATCCGGCACAGTCAGAGAAATTGCTTTTTTGCAGTAAGTCTATGCTAAATGTGTCTTCTCTTTCTGAACATGATATTATGTCTTTAAACGATTTTTGCAGTGCGTTCATAGGTCTATTTTTTTATGATTTTTTGATTCATAATGTTTTCATCCGAAACAACTCTCAATTGATACATGGAAGGTTTAAGATTTGATGGATTTATATTGAAAACATTATTATTGTTTAAGTTACTAATTGATTCTTGATAAACAATTTTTCCAAGTTCATCAATTATTTGGATTGTTGCATTTTTCTCGTTAAAGTTATTCAATTCAACATAAAAGTCGTTGTTGAAAGGATTTGGGTAAACAATTAATTCAGGCTCGCTTTCTTGTTCCGAATCACAATCAATTACTATCGGAGGATAAATGGTAGTTTTGCCGTCAAAGTCAACCTGTACTAATCTAAAGTAATTGTAATCTTGTTTTGTTTCGATTAACTCTTGATACTGATTTATAGAATTTGAGGTTCCAGCACCTTTAATTTTAACTACTTGCTCAAAATTTATCATATCTTTCGACATTTCAATAACAAAATAGTCGTTATTTGTTTCGGATGCAGTAGTCCAATTGAATTCGATT
>JAFGUD010000481.1 GCA_016938685.1 Bacteroidales bacterium
CAGATGAAACGAACATGTAAAAATAATTATTTACACACAAGGAAATGATTATTTTTTCGTGGAGTAACATCTGACAATAATGTAAAATAAAAAATAAACAGATGAAAAAAGTTTTACTATTTCTTGCTCAGGGTTTTGAAGCTTTTGAAGCAGCAGCATTTACAGATGTTTTTGGTTGGACAAAATATTCAAACGAATTTGTAAAGCTTGAAACAACGTCCCTGAGAACCGAACTAAAATGCACATGGAGCTTAATTGTGAAACCAGAAATACCATTTTCAGAAAAAATGTTCGAAAATTATGATGCACTTGCAATTCCGGGAGGATTTGAATCTGCCGGATTTTATGAAGATGCTTTTGACGAAAGATTTCTACAACTAATCAGAAAATTTGACGAACAAAAAAAACCAATAGCCGCAATTTGTGTTGGAGCGTTGCCGGTTGCTAAGTCTGGTGTTTTAAAAAACAGAAACGCCACAACCTACGATTTAGACGAAGGAAAATGGCGTAAAAAACTTTCTGATTTAGGAGCAAACGTAAAAAATAAGAGTTTAGTTGTTGATAAAAATATTATCACTTCAACAGGACCAGTTACTTCGTTAGATGTTGCATTTGAACTTCTGGAAATGCTAACAAACAAAAAAAACGTGGAAACTGTTAAAAAATTGATGCGTATAACTAATTAAAAACAACAAGAAAAAGAACTTATAATTCAAATATAAATTACTTCACAGGCTGATACAATTTAGTTTCCCATTTGCTTGTATCTGGCTCCATTGTTGGATCTGTGATATATTCTTCCCAGGGAAGCCCATTTTCTTCGAATCCGTTTTCTTTAACATAAGCTGAAATAGCTTTCCATGTTTTTGTAACCGTGCAATAAGCTCCGTAATTAATTGCAGTAACAACTTTTCCGGCATAAGTTTCAGAAACCATAATGTCATCAGTTGGTTCTAAATTACCCGAAACAAGCAACCCGCATTCAAAATCACTTTCAGTAAAAGTCCAATCATGGTAAATAGCAATTGGTGCGCCAACCATTTCATAAGCTTTTTCATCGGCATAAGTCATAAGTTGTCCGTACAAACGTCCCATTTCATTGCCAATTTCAGCCATTTCAACTTTTGAACGCATAGAAATCATTTGTTCAGCCTTAACTTCTTCTACATTAACATCAATTGTAGATTTTTCATCATTAATATTACTTTCAACAGTTGTTGAGTCTTTTGGATCTGTTTCGTTAGTTTTATCATCACCTTTACATGAGGCAAAAGCAAAAATCAAAACAACTAAAAATAAGCTAAGAATTTTGTTCATAATTGTAAATTTAAAATTTACGTAAAAGTAAACTTCACAAAAAAAACAGCAAAATTTATTTTATATTTTTGCTGCTTGTATTTTCTTCACTAAAAAAATTATTATATGATTATTTTCATATCCCTTAAAGCGTCTAGTGTTGCCTTTTTTCTTGACAATAAAAAATTGTCGATATTTGATTCTTCATTTGGGATTACATTCGTTGCGAAGAAATAGACTTTGTTGTCGGTTTCAATAAATCCAACAAACCAGCCATTATCGTTTCCTTTTCTAGTTCCCCAACCAGTTTTTGCACTTAAAATATAATTTTCAGTTTCCTCGACAACCATGATTTTTTTAACAATTTCTTCGGTTCTTTCTGAAATTGGTAATTTAGAATTATAGAATTTAACCAGAAATTCAATTTGTTCAAACTGTGATATTTTAGAATCTCCTTCAAGCCAGAAATTATCAATTGTAGAGCTATCAAAAACCATTTGTTTATAATCGAATTTTTCCAGATAGTCTTTCATTCTGTTATATCCAATTTGTCGTGCAATTTCCTGATAACAAGGCACACAAGAAACTTGAAAAGCTTCTTTATACGTTAAATCTTTTTCCCAAATATCCATTTTCCGCTCTTCTCCATCCCATTTTATAATTGTTGTATCACTTTCAATTACACCTAATTCTACGGCTATTATTGAGTTAGGAATTTTAAACGTGGAAGCTGGTAAATTTCCTTCTTTTGCCCATTCAAAATCGTTTGAATAATATGTTTTATTATCATAATCATAAATCAAAATTGACCCAACAACCTGAAAACTATCTAAAATATTACCAAATTCCGCAATTTCGATTTCTTTAATTTGCTCATTTGTTGTTGTTTTACAGCCTATTGATGTGATTATCAATGCTAGAAAACCTATTTTTAAAATCAATTTCATATTATTCTTATTTTCAATTATTTAACAAATAAAGATAAAGTATTTTTATTCAATTTCTTAATGTTGACATAGTTGGAATTTGAATATTAAGAAAAAACTAAATTGTCTAAAAACTGCCGGTATTTATACAATATTTGTTATTTGTATTTGGTTCAAAATATTCCTTCGCAGATATCCTCTCCTAAACTTATATTTTTAAACATTTTTACTATCTCCGTGATTCTATTTTTGTAATAAAATCATCAATCTCAGTTAATGTTTCTAATGCACCTTTATCGATACCAATATGAGGTTCTTTTATTTTAAAATCCTTTGGATTTATTCTCACAATTTTTGCATTATAATTAATTCCTAACATTCGTGTTTTTTTTCTAATGCTTTGAACATGAGGACCTGAACCAATTTCAAAAACAATTATTTCATTTTCTTTGTTTTTTGCTAAAAATTCCTGAAATAGTTTCTCTTTTTCGTCTGACCTTGTTGAAATATAGGCATAATCTCTAAACATATAAACATTAGGTCTAATTAATTCGCCACAATCCGGACATTTGGGGAATTTTTCATTTTCAATATCCAAAATCAGTTGCTCAATTTCTAAATCATATCGCCACACTTTTTTACTACAAGGTTTATTACATTGCATATAAAAAATATTTCCGTGTAATTCCCGATGTTTTTGGTCATCAAATCCGGATTTTATAAAATGTTCATCAACGTTTGATGTGATTAAAAAATAATCGAGATTAAAATCGTCAATCCATTTTCTTAAAATTTCAAATCCTTTGTGCGGTTTTGTGTTTTTGTACTCAAGCATTCTTTGAGCAAACATTTTCCAGACATATTTTGTGTGTTCTGAAAAATATTTTGGATTAACCACTTCAATTGCATTTAAACTTGTATCATCTTCAACTTTCCCCCATTGCCCCGAATTACCCCGATAATCAGCCAATCCGCTGTCGATTCCCATTCCTGCACCTGTCAATATAATTATTGCTTTTGAACTTTTGAGCGAGTTGTGTATTTGTTCTGATTTATTCATGTTGAGTTTATTTTTTAGCCAGTTGAAACGGACACGGCTTGGCGGCGGGCTGGCTTGTGGCTTGTGTAGTATAGTGGGCGAAGCCCACGAAACATTCTGCGAGAGCAGACCGCTACCTGCCAGACTTACGACCAAACTGCTGTTATGGTGTTAGTCTTCTATTTATCAATATGTTTATTATCAATTTTATCAATCAATTTATCAAAATCAGAATGGAATAAAGCATCTTGTTTAATTCTATATTTTTCAAATTCACTTTCTGGAAAGGCTTTGGCTATCGCATGACTTACTTTTCCTGAATTTGATAGAAGTTCTTTCTCATTAAATTGAAGAAATGCGTCAAGTTTTGATGCACAATCTTCCATTGTCATTGGAACGTTACGTTCTGCGTGTTTCTGCGTAATCAAGATACATTGTTACAAACCTATTCAATGTTTTGATTTCTTGTTTACTTAAATAGTTTTTCGCTATTGGAACATCTGTTTTGATAATTTTTCCTTTTGGTGCGTTTTACCATGTTGACAGTCCCATATTTTCTTTTTCACTATCTGCTCGCTTTACAATTAACTCGGCTGCTGTATGTCCATGAATTGCAAAATGCAATTTGTTTTGCACTGTCTTAAAAAATGTTCTTGTTGTCGGACTATCAATATTGTAATCCATTGCAGTTGCATAAATATCTGTTATTTTCTGATAGAATTTTCGTTCACTTGCCCTAATTTCTCTTATTTCTGCAAGTAATTGGTCGAAGTATTCTTCACTTAGATATGCACCGTTTTTCAACCTGTCATTATCTAAAACCCAACCACGTATTGCAAAATCCCGCAAAACTTTTGTTGCCCATTGCCTGAATTGAGTTGCTCGAACGGAATTAACTCTATATCCAACTGAAATAATCGCATCTAAATTATAGAATTGAGTGTTGTAATTTTTACCGTCAGATGCAGTTGTCCGGAATTTCCGGATAACTGAATTTTGGTCTAATTCATTGCTTTTAAATATGTTTTGTAAATGTTCACTTATTGTACGTACATTTACATCGAATAAATTAGCAATCAGTTTTTGAGTAAGCCAAACAGTTTCGTCTTCAACTCTTACTTCTATACTGTCTTGTCCTGCCAGCTTTGTGAAAACAAGAAACTCAGCTGTGTTATTTCTTATTTGAAGTTTTTTATTATTATCAGGTTTCATTTTTAATAATATTTATTAATTCTACTTTACGAAGTTAGATTTTGCTGATTTTCAATCTGTTTACCATAATTTCTGTCAATATCGTATTTTCGTTTTTGATG
>JAFGUD010000062.1 GCA_016938685.1 Bacteroidales bacterium
ATCAAAAACGAAAATACGATATTGACAGAAATTATGGTAAACAGATTGAAAATCAGCAAAATCTAACTTCGTAAAGTAGAATTAAAAGATTTTTAATGCTTTTTGCAGTAGTATTATTCTTTGCTTCTTGTGCAAATGATACAGACAAAACAAATGACGAAAATGTTACCGATGACCAAAAATCGGAAATGAAAGTTGTTACTGTTGCCAACTTTGAAACAGAAGTTGCTGATTTGGTTGATGAACAAGTTAAAATAACAGGCATTGTTGATCATGTTTGTAAACATGGCGGAAAAAAAATAGTATTGGTTAATGACGGTTCTGATAATAAAGTACATGTTGAGTCTGAAGAAGCTTTTGAACAAGAATTAGCCGGTAGTGAAGTAACTGTTATCGGTATAGTACGTGAATTTAGAGTTGATGAAGCTTATTGCCAACAACTTGAAAATGAAACAAGCGAACAATACATAGAAGGAGAAGATCATGAAAGCGACATTTCTATGAGAAAAGAAGAAGCTCAGTTTTATCGTGATTCTATGGCAACTGCTGGTGTTGATCATTTGTCTTTCTATTCTCTCGAATTTGTTTCTTTTGAATAATTTTTATTTTACAATACAAAAAGGATACTAAAAAATAGTATCCTTTTTTGTTAATTTACAATTTTAATATGGAAAATAATAATAAACCTAAGAGCTCAAAGTTTGTGAAAATGTTGCGCAAATGGAGTCGAATTCTTCATCGTGATATTGGATTTTTTTTTGTGGGAGCAAGCATAATATATGGTTTGTCGGGTATTGCTGTTAACCATTTGAAGGATTGGAATCCTAATTATTCAGTAGATGTAAGGTTTTTTTCAACCGAATTGGAGTTTAACAAAGACAATGCTGTTGAACAAATAGACGTTTTACTTAACAATTTGAAAGTGGACGAAAAGTATAAAACTCATTATTTTCCTGATAAAAACACTCTAAAGGCTTATTTAACAAGTAGTTCAACTGTTGAAGTGGATTTGTCAACAGGCGATGGCAGAATTGAAATTCTAAAAAGACGACCGATATTTTATCATGTCAATTTTTTGCATTTTAATCCAAATAAATGGTGGACTTGGTTTTCTGACGCATTTGCCGGTTCTTTAATTCTTTTTGCTTTAACCTCACTTTTTATGGTAAGAGGTAAAAAAGGAGCTTGGGGAAGAGGTGCAATTTATATAATTGCAGGAATAATTATTCCGCTTTTAATTTTGTTTTTGACATAAAAAAAGATGTTTTTTTGATATTCGTTAACATTACTTAATGGAAAAATTGGTTTTTTAAATTAACTTTGTTTTCTTTATAAAAAATGGAATATCAACTTTTAAAACCAAATTAAAATGGCTCCAAATATTATATTTACAGGAGAATTAAATGATTACAAACCCACTATTTGGAGTGGACAGGAATTGTATCGTTATTATTCTCAGCTCAAAAACTTTCTTTCCCAACAAATTGGCGACGAATACGCAGACCTTTTTGCTGAACCGTTTGTTGCAGAAGGTTCTTCAAAAATACGTTGGTTATCAGAAGTTGTAGGTTCTCAGGCAAAAAAAATATCTCAATTGCCGGAAGTTGAGCAGGTTGCTGCCAGACACAAACTTAAATCGTTGATTTCCAAAATTAATGAATTTGCGCAGGATTTGGTAAATTCGGGACAAAAAGATGCTGTTAGATGGGGCGAAATTATTCAAAATGCCACTGATGTTCCTTCAATGGACTATATTTTTGTTGAAAATGGTAATGTTGTTCTTGTTGCATGGGGATTTACTACAATGCAATCTCAGGCATCTGATTTTAAACTAACCAAAGAAATTTTAAAAGATAAAAAAGTAATTCCTCCAATTATTCCGCCTATTGAGCCGGTTAAAAACGTTGTTGAAGAGAATAAAATTGTTGACGAAGTAAAAGAAACTCCTGTAGTTGCTCCTGAAACTAAAAAAGAGCCGGTTGCTGAAAAAATTGAAGATAAAAAAGAAGAACCAAAGGAAAAAAAGAACGAAAAATCTTCTATTCTTAAAAAATGGTGGTTTTGGGTAATTCTTGTTGCCGTTATTTTAGGAATTTTATATTTGATTTTCTTCTGTTGCAAAGGAGATGCAAATTTGCCTCACCACGAAGGCGATATTCCTCCAATTGACACAACAAAAATTGTAGAAGATCCAAACGGGCGACAGGTTATTTCAAATCAACTTATTTTGTACATCGGATCACAAGATAAAACTGTAGAACAACTTGCAGAAGATTTTAAAAAACTATATCCAGGAAACGATTACAAAGTTGTTTATTATAACACAACCGGAGCAAAAAGAATAAATATTGAATTTCCGGAAACTGAAAAAGAAGCTGTAAAACAAAAACTTAAAGAAGAATTGACAGATTATAATTTGGTTATTGTTGACGAAGCAGTTTTTAAAAATGAGATGGTTCCACCAGATCCGGCATTTGCCGACCCCGATAAAGATTGGTCTTACGAAGCCGTAAAAGTTTATCCGGCATGGGACGTAACACAAGGAAATCCTGATATTGTAGTTGCTATTATTGATGACGGTTTCGATTTGAATCATCCTGAATTTCAGGGTAAAATTGTTTTTCCTTTTAATGTTCCTATGGGAAATACAAAACCAAATACCGGTGATGTGGGAATGTTTCATGGAACCCACGTAGCTTCAACTGCAATTGGAAACATGGGCAATTCAGAAGGTTTGTGCGGAATAGCTCCAAATTGTGGTTTTATGCCAATTCAGGTTGGCGACAGAAACGGAAATATGTCAACAACAGCAATAATTGATGCGATTTTTTATGCAATAGATAATGGAGCAGACGTAATTAACATGTCGCTTGGAATGCCGGCTTTGCCCGGAATGGCTAATATTAGTCAGGAAGCACAGGAAGAATTTATCAAAAACACATATCTTGATGACGAAGAGCTTTGGAATCAGATATTTATGATAGCCGATCAAAGCAATGTTACCGTTGTTTTAGCCGGAGGAAATGATGATGTTTTAATTGGAGTAGATCCAATGCAACGTTATCCTAATACAATAAAAGTTTCAGCTCTTAATCCTGATATTACAAAAGC
This sequence comes from Bacteroidales bacterium, assembly GCA_016938685.1. Lineage (GTDB taxonomy): Bacteria > Bacteroidota > Bacteroidia > Bacteroidales > JAFGUD01 > JAFGUD01. Next base: position 3,112 of record JAFGUD010000062.1, read on the forward strand.
AGAATTTAGTAATTACGGAACATTATCTACAATTAGTGCGCCCGGAGTGGAAATATACAGTGCGTTGCCAAACGACCAATTTGGATTTTTGCAGGGAACAAGTATGGCATCGCCAATGGTTGCCGGAGGTGTTGCTCTTATTAAATCCCAAAATCCTAACCTTACAAACGAAGAAGTTATTAAAATTTTGCAGGAAACCGGAGTTGAGGTGAATAATGGAGATAAATATGTTGGTAATTTGATGCAGTTATCAGAAGCACTGGGAGCGGCAGATGGTTGTGATTTTAATGTTGATTGTCCTGAAATTCAGGAACAAATTGACGAATTACTTCGACAAATAGATAGCTTGAAAGCTCTTTGTCAGGGCGATACAAATACAAGCCTTATTATTCCTGACGACCCAAAAGATTTTGAATTTGCAATGGGGAAATGGAAAAGTACATCAGATTTGCATAATTCACTTACGGAAGAATCTGTTGAATTGTATTTTCAGTTTAATCGTGATGGAACAGGAGAAGTTACATTCCTTGAAGCTGATGGAAATAAATGTTATTCAGATTTAACTTTATCGCTTGAAAATAATTCACTTGCTTTTGCTCAAAATAGCGAAGCACTTTGCGAAGATTCTGAAAAATATATGATTCATACTTTTGTTTGTTCATCAGAAGATAATAATGTTGCGCAATGCGTTGCCAGAACCGAAGACGGACAGGATTTGATTGAATTTACGCTCGAAAGGGTAGAGTAAACAGAATAATATTGAAGTTAAATATAACGATAGATTGTAATAATCTGTCGTTTTTTTTGTTTTACATTAAATGTTTTACCAATGAAAATTAAAATAATTTTGGGCTTCTTTTTGGTTATAGTTTTGTCTTGTAATGATGAAACAGTCAGTAGTTTAGATGCAGATGTTTCTAATGTTGACACTTTTAAGATTTATACAAGTTACAGTAATTTAGATAATACATATTCGGGATTTAATTCTCCAAATGCAATTAATAAAGTTGCCGATATTGAAAATGAATATTTTAATAACTACGAAAAATCGTATAGTAAATATTATGGCACTTTTTGGCATGAAATGGTAAGTTTTGATACACTTGAAAATGATTCAATAAGTGTTTTTGATAGATATAAAATGGAATTGTCAAAATTTGGAAAAGAAGCTGATAGCATGCACTGTACAATATATGCAGTAGAAGCACTTAAAGCAGGATTAGATACTAATTTTGATAAATTACAGCTGATACATGAAAAAATCTGGAATAACAGAGAGTTTGCCGGTTGGAGTATAGGATATATTCTTGTTACAGAATTTGGTTGGTCTGCTTATTTAATTCTATCAGATTTTTATCAAAGCTATGATGTTTGTATGAAAAACTACAAACTTTATAAAAAATATGATGTTTGGCGACAGCCGGATATTCCAATTGTTCAGGTTTTTAATTTTTATGACGATAGAATAAAGATTGACAGTTTATTAAAAGAAAATGAATTTGGTTGGGGCTTTAGTGATCAGGGTATGCACACATGGATTACACGTTTTGATACTCTTAAAGAATGCAGATGGGAAGGTGTTCCTTCAAAATTTCTTTCTCATGAATATGCTGCTCCATTGTTTAAATCAACAAAATTTATTGAGTTTTATGATTATGCTTCTCATGTAGTTATTTTTCCTCCTAAGTATAAATAGTTGGATAGTTTTAAAATATTGTATTATATACCAAATTGTTAAAATAATTCCGATAATTATTTTTTACAAGCAAGTAATGCCGATTGACTTTAATACCAAATGTTTTTATAAAATAGTTCAAAACTATTTTATAAATTACATTGGTAAATGCCGATGCTACATTGATTTAGTTCAAACGAGTTCTTGCGAAGTTTGGACTAATTTCAATGTGCAATCGGTATAAAACCGATTTTAAGAAAATGAAATCGGATTTTTTAAAGCATTTCGGTA
>JAFGUD010000482.1 GCA_016938685.1 Bacteroidales bacterium
TAGATGAAAAATACATCGAGCACTTTTATGACTTCTTCTACAACTATGCAAGTGATTCAGGAAACGTTCCTTCTTGTTAATCGAAAGTTTAACTATACAAAAAGGGAAGCTATAAAAGCTTCCCTTTTTTATTGTTTATTAAGAATTTAAATTACAGATTTTCATTAGGAGTGATAACACATGGTTGTTTATCACAATTGATATTTGCATCAAACATCAATACGTTTTTACCATCTTCTTCGTTGAGGCTTCCTCTTGCATCTGTTGACATCATTCCTGTGTTACAATAAAATACTACTAATTTATCTTTTGGAAATTGTGTTGCATCGATTTTTTCAGCTTTGCTGTCCCATGATACATTTATTGCCCCTGGAATATGTCCAGCTTTATATTGATCTGCAGCTCTTACATCGACAAGTTGTACATTTGCAGGGATTTTTCCCTCTTGAACTACTTTTGCAAACCAAAATTGATCAATCATAGTATTATCTTGTCCTAAATATACTTCAGCACCATTAATAGTTGTGAGTTTTTTTGGATCTGGTTGGTATGGACCTTTTGGTTTTTCTTCACCCTCTTTTAATAATCCTACAAGTGGTTGTTTTTTCTCTTTCCATTCTGGAAATCCACCTTTATATACCATTACTCTAGTATAACCTTCTGCCATAATTAGTTCTGCTAATTCATCAGAATGTTTACATTTTAGACCATTACAAAAAGTTACAATTTTTGCTTTTTTATCATTTGGTAAAAACTTTTTCATTTTTGAAAAATTTTTAGGATCAATATTAATTGAACCTGGAATTGTTCCTTTTAAGAATAACTTCTCACCTCTAGCATCAATAAACAGTGCACTACTAGCCTTGTACATCCCTTGGGATTTATTAAAATCAACAATATTTAATTGCTCACTTGCATTTGAACTAATGAACAAAAACATTGCAATCAACATCATTTTTATAATGTTTTTCATTACTATTCTCCTATATATAAGTATAGAGATTGTACCAATAATAATATTAAAATATAATTATTATATGCAAAACATATAATTCTTTTTTTATGAATAAGTAATATAAATTAAACTTATGTGTGCTTAAGTAAAAATTAACTTTAAACTACCTAAAATATCGTGTATTTAACAACATGGGAAAAGGACAGAACATGACAAAAAAATCAATCGTTGCTTTGTCTGCGGTAGCAGCACTTAGCATAAATGGTTTTGCAGCTGAAGTATCTCAAGCAGAGATGATGAAACAACTTCAGATGATGCAAGAACAAATTAAAATGTTGGAAAACCGAGTAAAAACTGCAGAAGAAAAAAATCTAGCAGAAGCACTTGGAAGCGACAAAACATTAGAAAAAAGAATCGCTAAACTTGAAACTAATGTAAAAAAGAATACAGAAAGAGCTAGTGAAGCAAAAATGCTAGCAAATAGTGACAACATTAAATGGAATGTTGATTTTAGAACTGCTATGGATTATATTGAATATGAAAGAGCAGATGGAACAAAAACAAAAAATAGAGATTTATTCACA
>JAFGUD010000483.1 GCA_016938685.1 Bacteroidales bacterium
GCCACCTCTCCTTTCCACTTCTTTATTTTTAACGGAATGATCCGGAATATTGCAAAAACCGGGGAAGTAGGAAACAGCTAATTTTTTGTTACGCGCTATTTGTTTGTGGCGTTTTTGAGTTTTGGCTTTGTAAAATCGTAAGGGATAAAATTGTCCCGAACCATTTGCCCAACTTTTTTAGTCCCTATGGCATTAGAAAATAATGCTACTGTTGGGAATAATTCCTTCTCTGGTTATTATGCAATCATCTTCAGAGAAATACAACGTTATCTCTATCGGCATTGGAGGAAATAGTTTTTCTCTATTTAAATCTTTTGGATATCCGTTTGCTTTCGAACAATATAATATTCTGAATATTTCTCTTTTCAATCCAATAACATGTACAATGTTTTTCTCTTTGAAATAAAGATTCTTTCCAAAATCAAAATTTACAAAAGACTTGTTATCTATGGAATCTGTTATTGCTCTCTGCACTCTAAATCCATTGCTTTCAAGCTGTTTTTTTTGTACAAGGACAGACAAAAATGCTGAGGGGAGTTATAAAATGCCTTATTACGTTCTTTTTGAACTTATACTGAGTTTTCGGTTTCCTCAAAATAGAAATATCCGGCATAATAACATTCATCACGAGAGAAAATAGAATAACTTTCATTATTAGTGAAAAGATAATAGAAACTAGCCAAATACCCTAACTTAGGAACCGAGACTTTTAATGGTTCTTTGCAATATCCTGTTCGTCAGTTACGTGTCCCCTTATAACAGACTACGCATAAGAACTAAAACAAAGTCCTATCAATTAAGCACAGAAAATAATTTCAATCATTGGTTTAATCTGTTAAATTGCTTTATCACTAAGTTCACTGAATTGAATTGTTGTGATTTTTCATTTTACGTAGTTTCGTTAAAAAATGACAAACAGGCGATTGCAGCACTCTCGCTTTTCAAATTACAATCTACTTAAAGTAGACTACAACAGCTGAACTTACTGCAATTTCGCCTACCTGATATACACTGTGGGCTGGCTATTGTAGCTCCACAGAATTTTCAAATTTTGTTTCTTTTGAATCTTTTACTATTCTATCCTTAAGTATGTAATATTCTGTTGAAGAAATATTTTCAATCCTTTTCACTTCACCGTTTTTATCCAACTCTATCTTACCATAAGTTGGAATATCTTTAGAATTAAATGCTAAACTTGGATCAATGAGAGGAGTTCCTTCAACAACATAACTAGAGTAACCTGTTAGGATTGCCCACCACGACTTTGAGTAAACCACTCCATCAACCAAAGCTATAGCTCCTGGTGTAGACTCAATTGCTCTATCAATTGCTTCTTTCAAATTTGGAAATCCTAGTGGAATAGTTATTAACCAATATACTCCATCTTCACCATTTGCACGTACATTTGCACGTTTAAATGTAGAAGCTTTTGATAAATCAACGTTCTTGGTCGAAACCATAGTAAAATCAAAAATACGTTGCGAACAGCTACTTAAAACAAATGCTGTCAGGACTAATAAAATAAAACTGATTTTAAAGTTTTTCATAATTTACGATTTTAAATTTATTACCTGTTAGGCTTGTCGGATTTGCCCCGTTTTTTAAAGTGGTTTCTGAACTCCACATTTTATAACCTATATTTTTGAATAATCTCAATAACTGTTAAGATGAGTCAAAAACAGGTGGTTCTCTGGTGTGTTTCATTTTTCGTTAAGTCGTTTCCTTACTTACAAATAGTTTATATGCAGGAGAAAGCCCTTTTTTTTATAGCCTTGAGTATGCTATAAAGTTTTTCTTGTTTTAAATATTCCTCATGCGCAGCTAATCGATGATTTGAAAGCGGAATTCCTGTCGAGATAAGAGACAACGATTTCGTACATATCTTTTGGATTGATTTGGGTTTTATTCATTATTCGTGAATTAAGGATTAATAGTTTTGCTATTTAACGAAATAAAAGTAAACATAAAAATTATTGATACATTATTTAAAAACATGTTTTTGAGCGAGTCCTTAATCGTGCTATTTTTAGCAAAAAGTGAGATAAGTATAGGAATCTCGGGACAAATTCAACGCTCGGGTTGACGAACCATAAACAATCTTAACAGATGAAAACGATCTTTCTGCTTTTCATAGTGCTGTTTGTGCTTTTATTACAGCATCATTGAAAAAGCGATAAAACCCATAATACTTCTTTTCATAATTTCTGTACACCTTTACTTAATGAAATAATTTAAGTCATTAAAATACTTTTGAAAAAATTACAAAACTCATAGCTCTCTTTGCTTGTTTTGTTTTACTTTAC
>JAFGUD010000484.1 GCA_016938685.1 Bacteroidales bacterium
ATAAAGGTTTTTGAGTTGGGTGTTTTGTGCAAGATTTTTCCCAAGGTGCAATTGCAGGTAAAGTCCAAACATCTTTCATTTGTTTATTGTCATTTAACTCTTTCATTAATTCGTAGTTAAAATAATGTGGAACTTTTTCATTTTTTCTTGCCCAAATTATCTGTTCGGTTGAATGTGTAAAGTATCTGCAAGAAAAATTTGGTGGCGGATTTGTTTTTTGCCAAGTAATGATATTCAATATTTTAAAGTCAAGTTCGGTTAAAATTTGTCCGACGCTAAAAATATTGTGCATTGTTCCGCTAATCCAAATGGTAGCGTTTTCTTTCATTTTATCCCGAACTAATGACAACCATTTTCTGTTGAAATCATTAATGTAGTCAAACCCGTGTGATTTATCCCAGTTGCCTTTATTTACGCTTACAATTTTTCCGTTTTCAATTGTTTTTCCGTTGTTTGACAAAAAGTAAGGCGGATCAGCAAAAACCATATCGAATTTATGCTCAAATTCAGGCAAAATATCCATTGTATCTCCGTGTAAGAGATAAAATTTTTTGTCTTCTGATTTGAAATATGGTTTTAACATTATATATTAAATTGAATTTATAGCGTTAAATAACATTTGTCTACCTGATTTAGCCCAATATGTAATATCCTGTTCAATAAAAAACCACCTAAGCAATTTTAATATTAGTTCAAAGTCTTCACCCAAAACAGGTAATGCTTCTATTTTTGAAAAAGCAGTTTCAAATGGTTCACAATTATATATTGATGTAATGGCATCAAGAAGAAAATTCCATTCAGTATTTGACAAACCTTGTTTTTTAAAATTAAGATCTTCTAATAAGAATTCGTGTTTAGGTGGTTTGTCATTATTATTATTAAATAAGATATGATTTTCAATAAATATAACAAAATCACAACCTTTATTTAATCTTCCGGGTCTTTCTATATATATTCTATTTCCTGAGTTTAATTTTTCAACAAAATATCTATACTTTGTTCCAGAGTTTTCTTGTTTCATATTATCAAGAAGAAAATCTCTTATAATAACCTTATTATTAAACTCATTAATATTATAAAGTTCTAATTCAATTGAATTGTCATTTCTTATAGTCATAAAATTTGTTTTAAAATTCCTTCTTTCAACATTTCAAGATTTAATAAATAATCAGCTTTGTCAAAATATTCTCTTAACGGTTTTAAGGTTGATTTCCAGCCTGCACCGTCCGTAACCCAAATGAATTCAATATTTTGCTTGTTCCAATATCGGTTCATTTCAATATATTCGGTTGCAGTTGATTTTAATTTTGAGCCACCGCCACCGTAAAAATTACATTCTATAAAAAATAGTTTTCCGTTATTGTTAATAGCAAAATCAATAATCCGAGAGGATTTATCTACTTCAACATCAATATTCCACTTTTCTTTAATTTTATTTGCGGTAGCTTGTGGCATATATTGAAGTTGTTTATCTTTTATCGCTTCAATAACAAATGCTTCGACTAAATTTTCCATTAATTGTCCGCCCCTGTTTTTTCTGCCGTTGCTATCTAATCCAACTTCTACGCCTGTTGCATAATCTACAAGATTTTTCAATTTTCTGTCTTTAATTATTTCTGCAAATCCTGATTTTAGCAGATAATCCGATAAGTCGTTAATTTCTTGCTCGGATAAAAGTCTTTCAGTAAAATTGAAGTTGCGATATATGAAATTTTTAGTATCAATCAAAATATCAATTGAATTTTCTCTAATCGCTAAAAGTATTGGAAATGCTTTTATTACGTTCGGATATTTTTTAATAATTGAATTTATCTCCGATTTTAGATCTACCTTGCCTATAAGCGTGTTTAAAATATTTAGTTCTGTTTCAATTGGCTCAATGTTTCTCAGAACTTTTTCCCAATTTACAAAATAATTCCATTGAGTTATTTTTGACTTAAAACTTTTTGTGATTTTATCAAAAAGTTCACTCTCATTCTGAAATTTAAGCAAGTGACATAACTTGTTCATATTCGTAATTTGTTATTAGTAATTCGTTTAGTTGTCCACGTTTATTTCCGTTTGCATTGATATTGCGTCTTGCTTTAACCCTTGAAATATTGTAGTTTGCATATAAATCATCGAAAAAATTGTCATTCGGGTTTTTGCCTTTCACATCAGAATTACTCAAAATCCATTGATGCCCGATTTTATCCAATCTATCGCAAAATTCCTTTAACCTGATTTGTTCTTCATCGTTAAACTCATCTTTTGAGTATGAATTAAAACTTGATGTTTCGCTCAATGGTTTATACGGCGGATCGAA
>JAFGUD010000485.1 GCA_016938685.1 Bacteroidales bacterium
GATTGTAAGTAGTTGTAATAGTACCTGCATTATCATCAATCAAAATACCACCTGTGGCATCTTGAATATATTTTTGATTTCTAGATGCGCGTTGATATGTAATAAATGCCTCACCGGTTAATCTGTATTCTGTTCCGTCTGTAGCACCAAGTCTTAATTCAGCAATGGTTGCAACATCAACAACACCAACCGGATCAGTAACAGTATAACTCATTTCGTTTGAAGTAGTAGTAGCACTACCGTCAGTAGCATCAATCATGTAATAAACAGTTGCTCCGTCTGCTTGTGCTGGAATTGTAGCAGAATAAACATCAACTACATTTGTCATTGCAGTAGCATTGTCACTTGTAGTAACAGGAGAAGTTAATGACCAATAGAGATTTGCGCCGGTAACAGCAACATCATCAGTAATAGTAGCAGAAACAACTACAGCATCTGAAGAAGTTGGAGCTGTTGGTAAAATTGCAATATTAGAAATAACAGGAACAGTAACTGTTCCAACAGTATGTGTTCCTGGAGTCATATCTGCAACACCACCAGAAGAGATTGCCCATTCACTTGAAGTCCAAGTAGTATTTGGGTTATCAATATCTGAATTCCTAACAGCATAACCATCAAGATATTCCCAAGCCATACCAGTTCCATCTTCATTCATTACTCCGTATGCGTCATACATAGTTCCAGTAGTGTGATCTCCACCAACAAAAAGATAATAGCCATCATCACCGTTTCCAGAAACATAACCAGAAATAAAATCGGCATCAAAACCATAAGCCGCTAAGAAATTTGTAGCATTGGTTGCAATAACAAAAGTAGAATTTGCTAATACAGTTCCAGTTAAAGCAACAGAATTTAAAGTAGCTCCATTTGCTTGTCTGCAAAAATAAAACGTACCTACCGATAAATCAATATCAGTACTTGTAGGATTGTATAACTCTACAAATCTAGCATTTGCGTTATCTCCGGGATCTGAAACTTCACTAATGAAAAGCCCTTGGCTAAACATAGATGAAAAAACAAATAAAAAACCAAAGAGAAAAAGAAATTTTTTCTTCATAATTTAAAATTTAAGTGTTTATAAATATTAGGTTTAAAATTTTTTTTGAGTTAAAAAAATTGTTCAAATATACGAAAGTAATTAGAAACAGACAAGTAAAAATTAAATTTTAACAAAATGATAGTAATACATTAAAGAATATTTAACACTTGTTCTTTGATTTTTTCTAATTCTTCTTTCATTGATACAACAAGCCGTTGAATTTCAAAATGGTTTGCTTTTGAACCCATTGTATTAATTTCACGTCCCATTTCCTGAGCTATAAAGTTAAGTTTTTTTCCGCAATTTTGTTCTTCTAATGTGTCAGAAAAATAATTCAAATGATTCGCTAAACGTGATTTTTCCTCGTTTATATCAAATTTTTCAAGATAATAAATAATCTCACTTTCAAATCTTTCGCTATTCACGTTTAATTGATTTTCTTCCAAAGCAGATTTTAATTTCTTTCGTAAAGTCACAATCCTTTCTTCCTCATAATCAGAAACTTGCAACAATGATTTGTGTATAATTGACAAACTGTCTTCTAAGTTTTTTTGAGTAGCCAAACCTTCTTGCATTCTAAATTTGTCAAAATCATCAGAAGCCAACTCAACTGTTTTGTAAACAAAATCCCAAATTTCATTCAATTCTAATTCTTGTGTTTCAATCACTTCTGGAAGTCCCATTAGTATTTGATAAAAATTGACCTGATCTACAAAGGTTCCATATTTTTTATTTAATGCTGAAAATTGTTTGTAGTATTTATCAAAAACCTTATCATTAATTTGATATCTACCATTATTTCCTTTCAATTCAACTTTGATATTGCAATCAATTTTACCGCGAGTTAATTTTTTAGAAAGAATATTTCTTATTTCCATTTCTTGAACAGCAGTAATGTTCTGAAATTTAATTTTAAAATCGAAAATTTTGCTATTTAATGATTTGATTTCAACTTCAATTTTCAAATCATCATTTTCAAATTCGGCTTTTCCAAAGCCTGTCATAGATTTTATCATATTTTTCAAGTTTTCGAGTTAATTGTCATTAAAAATATTAGTTATTCATTATTCAACGTCATTAAGTTTCGCGAAAAAACGGGACGTACCTAACGGCACTTTTTTGTTTGTTATCTTTTCACTCCGACTTAAGTCGGAACTTACAAACAGGTCGTCCCGACGGGACTTTTTTGTTTGTTATCTTTTTTTTATTCCGACTTGCGTCAGAACTTACAAACAGGTCGTCCCGACGGGACTTTTTTGTTTGTTATCTTTTTTTTATTCCGACTTGCGTCGGAACTTACAAACAGGTCGTCCCAACGGGACTTTTTTGTTTGTTATCTTTTTTTTATTCCGACTTGCGTCGGAACTTACAAACAGGTCGTCCCAACGGGACTTTTTTTATGTGTAACTTAACAACTTTGATTTATCATTATTTATTCATCATTCAATATTCATTATTATTGTATTCTTTTTAACTTTGCAAAAGTAAAAAATCTAAACACAATATATAATGAATTTTGACCTTTCTACTCTAAAAATAGAAAATTGGGCAGACCTTTTGCCTTTTTATAATAATCTGAATAACAGAGATATAAGCTCCGAAAAAGAACTTGAAACTTGGATTAAAAACCGAAGCGATTTAGGTGCAATAATTGACGAAGACGTTGCTTGGCGATATATCAAAATGACCTGCGACACAGAAAATGAACAAATTAGAACACATTTTGAAAAGTTTGTTAATGAAATTCAACCCGAAATCAGTAAAATAGAAAATGATCTGAACATAAAATTTGCTAAAAGTCCGTATTTTGAAAAATTAGATGATAATTATACCATTTTAAAACGTTCAGTTAAAAATGAAATTGAATTGTTTAGAGAAGAAAATGTGCCAATTCAAGCTGAACTTGAAACAATGACACAAAATTATGGCAAAATCACAGGAGCAATGACTGTTCATTTTAACGACAAAGAACTGACATTACAACAAGCTGCAAATTTTCTGAAAGAACCCGACAGAAAAATCAGAGAAGCTGTTTACTTTCTTATCAACGAAAGACGATATCAGAATTTAGATGAACTTAACGATTTATTGACTGAACTTATTAAAAAACGTCATCAAATTGCTTTAAATGCAGGTTTTGAAAATTTCAGAGACTATATGCACATAGAACGTGAACGTTTTGATTATTCGGTTCAAGATGTTTTGAACTTTGATGAATCTATTAAAACGCAGTTGATGCCTGTTATTGAACAATTGACAATTCATAGACAAAAATCTCTCAATCTTTCTGAATTAAAACCCTGGGATTTAGATGTTGATGTTTCAGGGAAATCCGCTTTAAAACCTTTTGAAACAACTACCGAATTTGTAGATAAAACAATAAAATGTTTCACTAAAGTTCGTCCAAAATATGGAGAGTTTTTGAAAATTATGAACGAAAATGGATTTTTAGATCTCGAATCCAGAAAAGGAAAAGCTCCGGGTGGTTATAATTATCCGTTGATGGTTAGCAACATTCCATTTATTTTCATGAATGCGACATCAAATGTTAGAGATTTGGAGACTATTGTACACGAAGGAGGTCATGCTATTCATGCTTTTATGGCAAAAGATTTAGAACTTACAGAATACAAACATACTCCCTCTGAAATAGCCGAATTGGCTTCAATGTCTATGGAACTTATTTCAATGGAGCATTGGGACGTGTTTTTTGAAAATTCCGAAGATCTAAAACGTGCTAAAATTCATCAGTTAGAAGGTGTTATTTCAGTTTTGCCATGGGTTGCAACAATTGATAAATTTCAACATTGGCTATACATCAATCCAAATCATACAATAGAAGAAAGAATGAAAGCCTGGGGCAAGATTCACTCCAAATATTCTTCGAAAAACATTGACAGAAAAGATACCGAAAAATTCTTTTTTGCAACATGGCAAAAACAATTGCACATTTTTGAAGTTCCATTTTATTACATAGAATATGCAATATCACAACTTGGAGCAATTGCAATTTGGAAAAACTATAAAGCGTCACCCGAAGAAACACTTAATAAATACGAAAAAGCTCTTTCGCTTGGATATTCAAAACCGTTGCCTGTTTTATACGAAACGGCTGGAATAAAATTCGATTTTAGTGCAGAATATATTGGAGAGCTTGTTGAATTTGTTTATTCTGAATTGAAAAAACTTTATAAATAAAATTTGGGGTTTACTTAAAAAACCTTAACAAAAAGTTTTGACAGTTATTTTGTCCGTTATCATTAAAACAATTTTAAACTAACATTATGAAGAAGTTTATAATACTAATATTTTTATTTGGTACATTTTTGGCTAATGCCCAACAATACATAAAAACTGTAAAAGTTTATAGTAAAACAACAAATTTTCAATTTACAAACGAATGGCAATATGTTTCAACCGATTTGTATCTTTTTAATGCAAGTAAATTTAACTATTTAGTTAATCATATTAACCCGGGAGAAAAGAAAAAAACTTTCAGAAAAAAAAATACTGATGAAATAAAGAACATCATGGTTACAGCTCAACTTGATGGTATGGGAGAATTAGATCAGCTTACTTATCCTATATTCAATTTTATGGTTACTACTGGTGATGATGGAGAATTACATGCACAAGTTTCCGAACCGGAAGTGATTAGAATAGTAGACAATGTTCCTGTTTCATCTGTAAATGATTTTATTGGAGCAAAAATTCAAGTTACGGTTTATTCTGAAAAAAACAGACCTGAAATTTATAAATTTATTGCAAAACAATTACAGACTGCGGCTAATTTTAGTGCTGTTAGTACCACAGATGCTGCGCTTGAGGTAGTTGGCGAAATTGGCAAAATGATGCAAAATGATGCTGCCGGAAAACAATATCAATTTGAATCGACTATTAGATTTTATGAAGAACAAAATTTTGACAAAAGACTTCATTCTATTACAATTTTTGTTTTTCAACCAAGCTATTACAACGGGACTAATTTTGATACTGCCGGAATTTCAAACTTTTTTGACACTTCAAAAGTTACTTCCGTAGATAAAGATAAATTGAACAAAATTATTGATCATAGGATTTATCCTTATATGGTAGCAGTTAACTATAGATCAAAGTACAAACCCGAAATATCTGACGATATCAACTTTGATATGTTGAAAATTAGAACTGCCAAAAATGAAAATAATTATAAAAGTGGAGCTATCAGTAGAGATATATACCTTCAAGAAAAAAGTCTGATTGATTTTTTAAATGTATTTGCACAATTTCAACTTGATGTAAGCAATTATGAATTAAACTACAAAGCCAAAATAACAGAAGATTACACAATTCATTTGTTCTTGATTTTGCAGGATTATTGGAAAATGAAAAACACCTACAACACAATTTCAAAAACTTATACAGGCAATCCTCTTTACGACAACGAATTTAAAGAACTATACGACAGATACTTAACCCTAGCAAGTCTTAAATTTGAAGGAAACTCTGCTTTAAGGAGTATTAGAGCTCATGTAGAAACAATTTTTACTCTTGAAAAAAACAATTCTACTGATCTTGATTCAGCCAAGCAAGAAGATTTTATCAGAAAATTACGTTCTACTACTCTACCCGACCGAGAATATAATTCAGACGAAGCTACAATTACAAGACATTGGATAAGCTCACTAGAAAATGATTTATATACAAATTATTTTCAACCTCAAATCAATGAACTTTTCACAATGCCAATTATACCTCAAACAAATACTTTAGTGCAAAAACTTTTAATTCAGTCATCTACAAGTTATTGTGAACTTTGCAAAGAAAAAGTTCAGGATTTTTCAAAAGAATTTAAAATTGATTATGAAAATTATTTGTATACGGAATCAAAAAAAGAACTTAATTTGTTGAAAAATCAAACAAGAATTAACATTTTTGAATACTCAAAGAAACATAATTGCATACAAAACAATATAGAAAAAAACACTTCTTCTAATAATTCAGAATATTTAGACCTTGTAAAAAACACCTTAGAAAAAACTACTCAAAAAAGAGTAGAGTTATACGAAATTATTAATGAAACAAAATTTTTTAGTAATTCTAATGAAATTCAGGCTCAAATTTCTCGTATTACAAACCTAAGCAACGAAATAGAAGCTAATTTCAAATCTATTTGTACTGCAAATCCGGAACTTTGTGAATGCGAAGAAATAAGAAATAACGAAGAAAAAGGAACTGTTGAAAATCCCGAATAACAAACAACTGATTTTTTTTTAAAATAAAATAAAAAGAAAATTTAATAAAATGGAAGCAGTAATAAAAAAACTAAAACTAATTTTTATAGTAGTTTTTGTTCAGTTTGCAGTAATTGCAGGAATAGTTGTTTTGCTTAAAACTCAGGAAATAGTTAAAGATACTATTGATTTGTCGAATAAATTAACCATGATCATCCCAATTTTGATGATTGCCTCAATTCTTGTTGCATACTTTATTTACGACAGAATAGCAAGACTATCCAGAAAAATAGAAGTTGATGAGCAAAAAAGATTGAAAAATTACTTTAGTGCCTCAATGATAAAAATAGCAATGTTTGATTTTGTCGGCATTTTAGTTTCAATAATGCTATTATTATTTTACCAACAAACTTATTTATATATGCTTGGTATTATCATTATTTTCTTTTTGATGAATTTACCAAACGAAACTAAATATAAAAAAGATTTTGAGCCACCAAAAGAAAGTTTTTTTGACAGATAAAGTTATGCGTAAATTTACAGTTTTTATTATATTTTCATGTTTAACTTTATTTTCATTCTCGCAAAAAACCTCAATTTTTATTGAAGATAAAGTATATACAGGATATGTAATCCAAAATTTTTTAAATTATGATTCGTTCCCAAAGCTATCACCTGCTTTTATTAATGAATTTAAAGTTGGACATAAAACATTAGGCAAAAAAAGCTGGCATCAGTATTATAATTATCCGGAAGTTGGAGTATCATTTTTATACGGAGGCCTTGGTAATAAACGACAATTTGGGAATACTTTTGCGATAGTGCCAAATATAAGCTTTAACATAAAAACTTACGATAAATCAAGTTTAAAAATGTCGTTCGGCTGGGGCATTTCTCATTTTAATAAACCATACGATTCAATTGACAACCCACACAATATACTGATAGGCAGCAAGTTAACTCATTCTGCTTATATTGTTTTACAGTATCAGAAATATTTAGGAAGAAACTTTTATTTTGATTTAGCAGGAGCATACTTACATTCATCAAATGGGCATTATCAAGTTCCAAATGGAGGTATGAATCTCGCAACATTATCTGTCGGGGTTAAAAAATATTTTAGTCCGAATAACAAATTTATTGAGCAAAACAGACCTGAAAAAAGAGCAAAATCAGATATTTATCTGAATCTTGGATACGGAATACACGAATTTGCCGGAACTATGCGTCCGGTTGGAACACCAAAATACGATGTTTATACACTAACACTTTTGTATGGTAAAAATTACAGCTATATTGGAAAATATTTTATTGGATTCTCCGGAAAATACTACAAAGCTTTCAAATATTACATAAAAAAAGACAGTCTTTACGATAAAAATATTGACCTAAATTCAACAATAATCACATTTATTCTTGGAAATGAATTTCAATTTGGGAACTTTTCTATTTTTGTTCATGGAGGACTAAATATTTACACCCCTTTTGTTAGAAATTTTGTTTATTCCGACATTTATAAGTACAACATAAACAATATTTTAGAACTTTTTATCAGCACCAAATTAGGCATGAGATATTATTTGCTAAACCCACAAACATCAAATTTTAATATCTATACTTCTTGGGCAATAAAAGCTAATTTTGGGAACGCTGATTTTACAGAGCTTTCATTGGGCTTTGTTTTTTAAAATTATAAAATAAACAGATAAAACATCTATGATTAAATTATAGTCACACAAGGGAATGATTGAATTTTCACTTCATTATTCGATATTCATTATTCAAAATTTAAACAGATGAAAACGTTATTAACAATTACATTACTTATTCTATCAAATTTATATCTTCTTGGTCAAGAACAAGACACAGTATTAGAATGGCTTAGTTTTGAAGAAACAAATAAATTATTTCTGGAAAATCAAAAGCCAGTGATGATTTTTTTGTATTCCGAAAACGAAGAGCAAAGCTTAAAAATGCAAAACGAAACATTTGGAAATCCTGAAGTTGCAAAATATATAAACGCACTTTTTTATCCCATTAAACTAGATGTTTTTTCAAAAGATACTTTGCAATTTTTTAATGGACAATATTATATCCACGAGCCTAAAAATAAATTTCATTCTTTAGCATCTATGTTAACAGCTGACAGTGTAGTATATCCGGCTCTGGTTGTTTTTGATAAATATGCGCAAGGCAACGTTTTTTATGGTTTTAAAAATAGAGACTCAATTTTCCCAATTTTAATTTATTATTACGAAGAATTGTTTAAATCAGTTGAATACCAAGAATGGGAAAGCATCTATCTTAAAACTTATCCACCCGGTCAAAAACAGATTATTACATCTATGAAAATCCATTGGCTCACAATCGACGAAATGAAAGAACAATTATTGATAAAACCAAAACCAATTCTTATCGACATATATGATAATTACAGTGTTTCATCAACAGTAATGCGTTTATATACATATAATAACGCTGAGATTGCAAAATATCTAAATGAAAAATTCTACTGCGTAAATGTTAATCTGAGATCTGAAGAAGAATTTGAATTAAAAGGAGTGACCTATAAAAACAGCGGTCCACCATTTAATTATCAGCAATTTGCCTATGCTGTATTACAAGGGAATTTGACATTTCCGGCATTTGTAATTTTAGATGAAGAATTAAACCTTTTAGAAAGAATTCAGATTTTTTTGACACCCGAAAAATTAGATCCGATAATTCATTTTTATGGAGAAAACATTTATAAAACTCAAGATTATAAAAGTTTTTTAAACAATTATAGTAAATTAAAAACAAATTAAAAGCTTGAAAATTAGATTACTATTAAATTTACTTAAAGAAATTTTTAAATATTTTTGGAATTAAGAAAAAAGTTTTACTATTTTTGTAGAAATAAAGTTTTTGATGGAGCAATTAGATAAAAATGAACTAATAGGTTTGCTAAAACAACGAATGGGTGAACTAATAACTCTTTTTGAAAGAACAAAAGAAGAAAATATTAATTTATTTAATGAAAATCAAAAACTTATTCAACAAAATAACGAAAAAGAAGAAGAAATAAAAAAAATTCAAGATAAATTAGAAACGTACAAATTAAGTAACGCGTTTATCATAACAAGCGAAGGAAAAGACATCTCTGAGAAAAAACACGACGCAAAAATTAAAATTAACCGCATTGTAAAAGAAATAGACCAGTGCATAGCATTGCTCAACAAGTAATGGATACAGAAAAACTAAATATTACTTTAAAAATTGGCGAAAAATCATACCCCATGAAAGTTAATCGTGAGGATGAAGAGAAATTTCGTCAGGCATCTAAATTGGCAGAAGAGCAATTTATCAAATATAAAAAAGCTTTTGCAAACCTGCCAAAAGAAGACATTTTAGCAATGGTAATTCTTGATTTAGCTAAAAAAAATATAGATTTAATTAGTCATAAAGGAAACCCTGAGTTTTTTTTAGAACTAAGCGATCTTGTTAATAATCTCGGAGACTATTTAAAAGCTCAATAATTTTAGTCTGCATAAATTCTTTTAGTGTTGGAAACTCAACATTATACAAATTAAGATTTAGCCTATTCGGGCAAAAACATGCCTCCTTAGTCGTGGAAGTTTGAACTTAGAGTGGCGGTCTTATACATGTCAGTTAGGAGTTTTCCTAACCTCTAAGGATTATGCGGACTATTTTATAAACTTTCCCCTCTATTTTATAAGCCGTTACCTACTACTTAAAACAAAAAAAAATGGAACCACTAATTATTGCATTAGTAGCGGTTTTTGCCCTAACTGTTGGATTTGTTGCAGGATACTTTATTAAACTTAAAGTTCTTTCAAAAAAAGGAGAAGAAATTATCAGCGAAGCTACAAACAAGGCAGAAATAATCAAAAAAGATAAAATTCTCGAAGCCAGAGAAAATTTTTTGAAACTAAAAACCGAACACGATGAAAGCACAAAAGAAGCAAATATCAAATTACAACGGTTTGAAAATAAGCTACATCAGTTTGAAAGTAACTTAAATACTCGCAAAGATGAACTTCAAAAGAGAGTAAAACAAATTGAACTTAAGAAAAAAGAAATTTCTGCTATCCGAGAAAATTTGACACTTCAAATTGAAATTGTTGAAAAGAAAAATATCGAATTAGAAGAACTTTATAGTAATCAAGTTGATAAACTTGAAAGTATTGCCGGAATGTCGAAAGACGAAGCTAAAACTCAACTTATTCAGTCTCTGAAAGATGAAGCAAAAGCAGAAGCAATGCAACAAGTAAATGAAATTATTGAAGACGCTAAACTTACTGCACACGAAGAAGCTAGAAAAATTGTTATAAAAACTATTCAACGTGTTGGTAGTGACATTGCCGCAAATAACTCAATTACTGTTTTTCACATTGATAATGACGAAATCAAAGGTAGAATAATTGGTAGAGAAGGAAGAAATATTCGTACACTCGAAGCCGCAACAGGAGTAGAAATTATTGTAGATGACACCCCAGAAGCTATTGTTCTTTCAAGTTTTGACCCTTTGAGACGAGAGGTTGCTAGATTATCACTTCAACAATTAGTAGCAGATGGTAGAATTCACCCAGCCAGAATAGAAGATATTATTGCTAAAACAAAAAAACAACTGGAAGAAGAAATTCTTGAAGTAGGAAAAAGAACTTGTATAGATTTAGGTATCCATAATCTTCACCCACAGTTAATGCGTCTTGTTGGGAAAATGAAATATCGCTCTTCTTATGGACAAAACTTACTTCAACACTCGATTGAAACAGCAAAATTAAGCGCAATAATGGCAGCTGAATTAGGCTTGAATGTCAAACTTGCTAAAAGAGCCGGATTGCTTCACGACATCGGAAAAGTACCCGAAGAAGAAACAGATACGCCACACGCACTTTACGGAATGCAAATTGCCGAAAAACATGGTGAAAAAGCAGAAGTTTGTAATGCTATTGGTGCTCACCACGATGAAATTGAAATGAATACAATGATTTCGCCGTTGATACAAATTTGTGATGGTATTTCAGGCGCAAGACCAGGAGCACGAAGAGAAGTTGTTGAATCGTACACAAAACGTTTACAAGATTTGGAAACATTGGCTCTTTCATACAAAGGAGTTTCTAAAACTTATGCTATTCAAGCAGGTAGAGAATTGAGAGTTATTGTAGCTAGCGAAAAAGTTTCTGATAAAGAAGCAGATATTTTGTCTTATGAAATAGCTAAAAAAATACAAAAAGAAATGACTTATCCCGGCCAAATCAAAGTTACAGTAATACGGGAACGTAGAGCAGTTAATTTTGCGAAATAGATCAATTATAGAAGCTTAAACGCTTTAATAATACAAAAACCTGTCTCAAAAATTTGAGATAGGTTTTTTTTTGATTCGACAAAAAATCAAATTGACCTAATAAATGGATCAGTTCAACTTCTTGGGGAAGCTTTAGATTTATCCATAAATTTTTGTTAGTCTGTACATAAAAAAACGTCTGTCCGAAAC
>JAFGUD010000486.1 GCA_016938685.1 Bacteroidales bacterium
ATGATTGACGACTCAGAAAATGACCATAAAAATGGAAATGTAATTGAAGCAAAAGACATTTTAAATCAAATTGATAAATGGTAGCTAAAATTATTTGGTCAGATTTTGCACTCCGACAATTAAAAAAGATTCACAATTTTTACAAAAATGAAGCAAGTGAAGAAACTGCCCAAAGACTGACAAAATCAATAGTTCAGACTACTATTCAGCTTGAAACAAATCCTCAAATCGGAACAAAAGAGCCACTACTAGAAGATTATGAATTCGAATATAGATTTCTTGTTAAGAAAAACTATAAAATAATATACAGACTGGATAATAATATTGTTAGAGTAATTTCAATATTTGACACAAGACAAAATCCAATTAAGATTCGAAAATTCAAAGACAAATAACTAAACCCCTGTGCATAACACCTTGTATATTCCATAGGGGTTTCAGTGGTTTTCGGGCTGTTCAGCTTTTATCAAATTAAGGTGTAACGGTCGACAGTGACGCTCTCCGAAATCCCCTACGTAACATACAATTTTCCGTTATGGTGTATTTAAAAACTGCAACAAATCAAGCTTTTAACTAAAAAACAAACATGACTTTCATATATAAGTATAAAAGATATATTTCCAGTTTTCTTGACTGTACTGTTTTGATTTTGATTTTCTTCCCTTTTACGATTATTGCAGATAAATACGTAACTGGAGAATATTCAAAATTTTTACAATTACTTATTGGGACACCTCTAATGACAGCGTTTTTCATGAAAGATATTTTTTACGGAGCAAGCCCATTTAAAAAGCTACTTGGACTAAAAGTAGTTGACACAAATACTTTAGAGCCAATAACTCCAGTTAAGTCAATATTGAGAAATTCGACATTAATATTATTGCTTCCATTTGAGGTTATCATTTCATTTTTTTCACCGAGAAAAAGAATTGGAGATTTAATTTCAAAATCAAAAATTATAGAGGTTGACAGAGTTTCATTTTCTGAACTGAGAAATGAATTGAAAATAAAAAAAGAAAAAATCCAAATTTGGCAAATGATATTAGGAACATTAATAATCGTTGCAATTGAAGGAATTGCTTATAACTATATTTATTTCGGTATCGTATTATGGTAGACTCAAAATTTTACAAATCGGATTTTACTTCAAACAGTATTGCCCATGAATGGTTGTTTGAGTTTAAAAAAGACAATATTGTCAGAGAAATTGGCATTGACAAATTAGGAAAAACAATCATTACAATACCCAATGATAGTTATCCCAATGGACTATTTGGAGATTCAAATATTGAATTAAATCACAATGACTTGATTGAGATTACTGAAAATGAATTTGAAACAAAATGGAAAAATAAAAACACACCATAACATTTTGTTTATTCCATAAGGGTTTCAGTGGTATACCAGCGGCGGTTTTCCGCTCATTCTCTCGTCCGTATGCGGACAGAGAATCACACGCAAACCCTTACGTAACAAACAATTTACCGTTA
>JAFGUD010000487.1 GCA_016938685.1 Bacteroidales bacterium
CGTTAAGGGTAAAAAAAATATGGATAAGAACAAAAAAATACCATATAAACTAAAACCATTTTTTGAAGAAGAAAGTATAGCGAATTTCAAAGATGTAACACTATACTTACCGATTAGTTTAGAGAATAAATATTGCACAGGTGTTTATTTCAAGCAAATCGTTGAAAATGTTTTATTCTTTATAACTAATGGTCTGGATATTTTCCAAAACAATAAACCTTTGTCAATAAGCAAAATAAGGATTGATATTGGAGATACTTTGCATAGACATAACATTATTGAAACCAATGAGAAACTTAAATTTGAAAAAAGTTTAAAAATGGGGACTGATTGGGTCTTTAACAACATAGATATTATCAACAAACTGTTACCTGAGAAAAATAAAATAAATACAGAAACAGAATTGCGAGATGATATTACAATTTTAACAAACAAATCAGCAGAAATGCCAGATTTAGAGATAATTAGACATGAATATTGGAGAAAAAAGCCTCAATTTGATATTATACGTCAAAAAATTGAAAATTTGTGCATGATACCAAATTCTCCAATAGAACATTCATTTAATTCAGAAGCTGAAAAATTCTTTGAAATCAAACAAAAATATTATCGTAATATTGACAAAAATCAAACAATAACACAAAGTAAAATATACTTAAAAGAGGAAGCTGCAATTTTGCCAATTTTATACAATGAAACTCCTAATGCCATAGAATTATACCCTGGTGGTGAGAATTATTTTTCAATTGCTTTTCGTAGTAAAAAAGCAAAAAAAGATAAAAATGTTCAAGATTTTCTTTCAAATGGATTGAAAGGAGCAGATAAAAGGAAAAATGTAAAAATTTATGTATAAAACAAAATGCAATGGAAGAGAATATACACAATCAAGAATTTAAAATTATTTCAAAACTACCTATAAGAAAAACATGGAAATGGTCATTTTTAGAAGAAATTGGAGTTTCACACAAAGAAACAATTATTGCTAAACTTTTGGGATATTACTTTAATCCAAATAATAGACATGGATTAGGCGATATTTTCTTAAAATCCTTGCTTCAAACTGAAAGATACAGCCTTGAATTAAAGGAAAAGTCAAAATTGCAGAAAATAGAAATTCAAGAAACCTATGATTGGGCAAATGTTATAATAGAAGAAACAACCAATAATAATAACAGAATTGATATTCTAATTGAAACTGAAAAACAAATAATTGCTATTGAGTTTAAGATTAATCATGTTTTAGATAATCCGCTCAGTGATTATGAAGACCACATAAACAATAAATATACAGATAAAGAGAGAGTTTTCTTAGTGCTTTTACCTGTATGGAAAAAAGCAGAAGGAAAAGCAACGGCAGGAAACAGTTTTAAGCAAGTTCTTTTAAGTAGGTTCATTGAAAATGTGGAGAAAAATAGGAAATTACAAAAAAAAGAGTTCTCTGATAAAGAACAAGAAGTTTATTACCACGACTTTATTAACACAATAGAAAACAGAAAAATTACTTATGAAATGATAGAACAGTATAAGAATTTTACACAAGCGGAAAGTGATAATTTACAAAAACTTGAAAATATTTTCTCAAATCTGAATTTAATTCAGGAAAAATTGGACAAGGAAAATAAGAGTTTATCAAAAGCGATAGTAAGTTCAAAATTTGAAATTTTGGTGCAATCTATAAACAAAATTGAAAGCGTAATAAAAACTCGATTTGCAAAAAACAGAGAATTAAAAGTTAGAAACACATTGAAAGGAGTTACTGTTGAACTGTGGATTAAGCAATCAGAAAAGTGGCAAATTGAAAATATAATATATGAGAATAAAGAATTTTCTATTTCAGATTTAAAACAAGTAATAAATGAATTTTTAACAAATAAATAACTAATTGATACCCTTAACATTGGCTTTGCTTTAACAGGCATTGAAACATTGTGCAAGTATTGGCATAGGTGCGTTAAAATGACACGAAATTACTTTCAATCAACATTGTGCC
>JAFGUD010000488.1 GCA_016938685.1 Bacteroidales bacterium
AGGCAGTAATTTATATTTTCTGCTCATTTAAAATGTTTGTTTCTTCCAAAATTACAAATAAAATATTTTTTAAAGAAATTGAGATTTGAATAGTTGTGAATAAACAGTTCAGGATGAGCTTTTTTTATTTCAAAATCAACTGTAACTTTCCTACAACTTCTCCGTCCTAAAACCATTACTATAAACCCTAAATCAAAAAACTACTTAAAATGAAAAATTTAAAATCTTTACTTTTGTTCTTCTTTTTTAGTCTAAACGTTTTCTCTTTATTTTCTCAAAATATTGATGAAGTATTAAATTCTATAGACTATGAAAATTTCTACAAACATTTATCTTTTCTTGCCGGCGACGAGTTAAAAGGACGCGATGTTGGCTCCGAAGGCTTTAATATGGCTGCCGATTACGTTGTTAATGAGTTCAAAAACAATAACATTAAACCTTTTGGTGATAATGGAACTTATTTTCAAAAAATTGAATTCGTTAGGCCTTCCATAATAAGTTCTTCTGTGTTATTTACTGTTGAAAATAAATCGAAAGAAATTACCGGAAAATTTGCGGAAAACATTACAATTCTTCCAAGTTCAAAATATGATAAATATGATGAAAAATCTGAACTCGTTTTTGTAGGTTTCGGAAATATAATAAAAGACAAATATATTAACGATTACGAAGGTGTTGATGTTAACGGGAAAATTGTTATTGTGTCGCTCGGTGGACCAAAAGACATGAAAGATCCCGCATTTGATGATTTCTTTGCTAAAATTAATAATGCAAAAAATAGCGGAGCAATTGGAATAATTCTTTTTTATCCCGGAGCAGGTGCTTTGCAAGGTTTAATTTTTAAAAGAGTAAGTACTTTACTTACCGAAATGATATTTAATTACAAAGATGCTTCTATAAAAGGCGCAATGTTTGACATTGATATACAATTGGCAATTTATGCAAAAAGAGACTTTATTAAAGATATTTTGAAGCAAAACGACATTAGCTTCAAAAAAGAATTCAAAAAAATGGAAAATGGAGAAAATTGTTCCAAAGAATTAAATTCTATTGTAAATGTTTCGTTTGAAATGAAAAATAAAGTAATAAATTGTAAAAATGTAGTTGGAATATTGCCCGGTTCTGATTCGGTTTTGAAAAATGAATATGTAGTAATTGGAGCTCATCTTGACCATCTTGGAGTTGGCAAACCTGTAAAAGGGGATTCTATTTACAATGGAATGTGGGATAACGCATCTGGTTCAGCAGCAGTACTTTCTATTGCAAAAGCATTTAACGAATTTGCCGAAAACCCTAAAAGAACAATAATTTTTATCTGTTACACTGCCGAAGAAAAAGGTTTACTCGGCTCAAATTTTTATGCTCAAAAAAATAATGTTAAAGACGGAAAAATTGTAGCTGTTTTGAATATTGACATGGTTGGCAGTTTATACGAAACAACCGATATTGTTCCGTTGGGATACAATCACTCTAATCTTTCGGAAGCAATTGATTATGCAGCAGAAAAGTTAAATTTAAAGATTTCCGACAGCAAAAAACGAGAAGATTTGTACCTTGAAAGAAGTGATCAAATTTCATTTATAAAAAAAGGTATTCCTGCTCTTAATATTGGTCAGGGAACAACTTCTGTAAATCCTGATGAGGATTACACAAAAGAGCTAAATAATTGGTGGAAAAATTATTACCACGAGCCAAGCGATGATTTGAATCAAAAATTCTCGGAACAGGAATTTCTTACTTCTGTAAAAACTAATTTTTTAACACTTTATTATATTTCGAATATTTTGGAAGAGGTAAAATGGAATAAAGAGAGCAAATTTTATGAAAAATATGTTTTGAAAACAGAAAATAAGTAGTGTTTGGCAGAAAACTCCTGAAAATTGACATAACTTGTCCCGAAAATCCGGAGATTAAGCAGATTACACTGTTTTTTGATTTTATTAAGACAATAGCGTCCTAAATAAATTATGATAAAAATTGTAAATGCCTTATTTTTACAGAGTTGCAATTCCCCCTTAAAAAAGGGGGTTGGGGGATGTTTTTTAGATTAATCGCTTAGAATTAAATCAGTTACAAAAAAAATTGGACAGTATTATTATTAAGACAAAAATTACTCTTTTAATTTATAATCGCTTTGAAATCTTTGAAATTAGCGTCTATTAAAATATTTTCTTTCAAATACTAAGTAATTAGGAATCAATATTGTGTTTTTTTGCAATTCGTGTAAAAAATAAATTATTGTTTAATTAATTTGTTATCTTTATCCAAAATACTAAAAATAATAACTATGGAAACTCCCGAAAAAGTTGTTGATGTTGAAGAAACAGAAAACAAAGTAAAAAAAAATGAGACTTCAAAAGAAGACAAAAAAATAAAGAAAGAAAAAAAGGATAAAAAAGATAAAAAGAAGAAAAAAGAAAAGAAAGAAAAGAAAGAGAAAAAAGAGAAAAAGTTGAAGAAAGAGAAAAAAGCGAAAAAGGAGAAGAAATTAAACAAAGAGAAAAAAGCTAAAAAAGAAAAAAAGGCTAAGAAAGCTAAGAAGGGTGAAAAAGATTCCAAAAAGAAAAAATAAAACCTTGAAAATCTAACAAAAAATACTGTAATGTTTATACTTACAGTATTTTTTTAATTAACGGCCAAAAAAAATCTATGATGCGTTGTAAAAAAACATCAATTTTTTTGATAATTCTAATTATTCCCGTACTTATTTTTGCGCAAAAATCGGGAAGTGGCATTGCTTTGGCGCATATAAACAGTGTTTATGATGGAAAAATGTATATTGCTTCGTTATTGTTGCAAGATGAAATTTTGGTTGATTCTGATGAAGATATTGAAATTATAAGCTTTTCGATGGGATTGTATTATAAAGGATACTGGGATGAAAAATCATTTGATGGAAATGTTCTTAATCAGACAGTAAAAAAGAGCTTTCAGTTTTTACATGATGGTGAAAGTGTTTTTTTTCATAACATTGTTGCAATTAATAATACAAATAAAGATACACTTCTTCTTAATCCGGTTAGAATTGTTGTAGGTTACGACAGCTATTACACTTCCGATAAATATTATAACCCCGAAAGGAAATATGCTACATTGTACGGCGAATTTGATGGTTACTTTGACAAAAGAACTATTCTTGGAGAGTCTTTTATTAGGCTTTTTGACGCTGAGGTGCTAAGTTTTGATTTGCTTTATATTCAACAAGGAATCGATGTAACTTTTTCACAAAACGCCTCATTTTTAAGCAGTCAAATGAAAAATGTTATAAGTAAAGCGCGTATAGGATTTTGCTTTTTTATTATTAATATTGTAGCATTAAATTATCCCAATGAAGAGCAAATAAATGTTCCGATAATTTTTGCAAGAATAAATAATTGATTTCTTATAGTTGCAATCTCTGCTACTGCAAATCTTGTAGCTCGGACCAATAATTTGTTGTTCCAAAATTACAAACAAAATCTTTGATGCAAAAATAGGAATTAAAAAAATTGCGAATAGACAGCTTGTTTGAGAAGAAGCAAGATATAAGTTAGCTCTGAATGTCGTTAAGTTAAGCACTCAAAAAAGTCCCGGCGGGACTACATGTTTGTAAGTTCTGACGTAAGTCGGAACTAAAAAGATAACAAACAAAAAAGTGCCGTTAGGTACGTTCCGTTTTTTTCTTAACTTAACTACTTTGAGTTAGTTTTTGCTAATGTGGATTTTTTATGTCATTCAGATTCTATTCTTTCTCAAAATAATTTTTATATAAATCAAATTATTGTGTAATAAACTTTTTGTCTAAATTTGAACGACAAAATTCAAAAAATATGCAAACAAAATTCTCATTTTTAGTACTTCTTTTTGCAATCATCTTTTTTGGTTGCAACAATGATAAAACTAACGAAAACACAGGTGAAAATACCAAAAAATACTATGACGAAGGCGAATTTGTGCCAATTTGGGCAAAATGTGCTGTTTGGTATCAGATTTTTCCGGAAAGATTCCGAAACGGAGATCCGTCAAATGATCCAACTGTTGAAGACATAAGAGGAGCTGACCCACAGGAAATGCCAAAATCGTGGATGATTCATCCTTGGGGTAGCGATTGGTACAAACTTCAACCTTACGAAATTGTTAACGGCGAACCTGAAATGTGGAAACATTTGCTCCGCAGAAGATATGGCGGTGATTTGCAAGGAATTATTGATGAGCTTAATTATTTATATGATTTGGGAATAACTGCCATTTATCTAAATCCTGTTTTTATGTCTCCATCATTGCATAAATACGATGGTGAATGTTATCATCACATCGACCCAAATTTTGGACCAGACCCCGAAGGCGACCGAGAACTTATGAAACAGGAAAATCCGCTTGATCCTTCAACATGGGTTTGGACAAAAGCCGACGAACTTGCTCTAGAACTAATCAAACAAGCACATGAAAAGGGAATCAGAATAATTTTCGATGGAGTATTTAATCATTTGGGAATCAATAGCTTTGCTTTTAAGGATGTGGTAAAAAATCAACAAAATTCGCCGTACAAAGATTGGTTTATTATTAAATCGTGGGATAATCCCGAAACAGGTGAAAAATTCGACTATGAAGGCTGGTGGGGTGTAAAATCTTTGCCTGAATTGCGCGAAGATAGTACCGGAATTGTGCAAGGACCAAAGGATTATATTTTTGCATCAACAAAAAGATGGATGAATCCCAACGGAATGGGAACAGAATACGGAATTGATGGTTGGCGTCTTGATGTTGCGTTTTGTGTTGGCCATCCTTTCTGGAAAGATTGGCGAAAATTTGTTCGTTCTATAAACCCCGAAGCATATTTGACGGCGGAAATTGTTGATAAACCCGAAAATGTTATTCCATATTTGCAAGGTGATGAATTTGACGGTGAAATGAGCTACAATTTTGCGTTTGCGTGTGTAGAATTTTTTATAAATCCTGAACCGCTAAATATAAATGCCACAAAATTTGATGAAAGATTAAAAGAACTACGTGAACTTTATCCAAAAGGTGTTGCTTATGCCTCTATGAATTTGTTTGATAGCCACGATGTTAACAGAATTGGGTCGTACATTGTAAATCGCGGAATTGGTTTATTCAGAAATTGGGGCGAATATTACGCCATTTCAAAAGCAATTGATAATCCTGATTATAATGTTAGAAAACCAAACGAGGAAGATATTCGTCTGCAAAAATTATTGGTAATCATTCAAATGACTTATGTTGGAGCACCAATGGTATATTATGGCGATGAAATAGGAATGTGGGGCAGCAATGACCCTGATTGCAGAAAACCAATGATTTGGAACGATATTGATTATCAGGACGAAACCTATTTGCCTGACCAAACAACAAGAAAACCCGACAAGGTTGAACAAAACATGGATTTGTACATTCATTATAAAAAAATGATCAGAATTAGAAATAAACACAAATCTTTGCAACTTGGTTCATTTAAAACGCTTGTAATCAATGATGAAAAAAATATTTTTGTTTTTGAACGGGAATACGAAAACGAAATAATTGTTGTTGTTTTTAATAATTCTGACACAAATCAAGTTGTTGAAATCCCTGTTTCAGAAGGTAAATTTACTGATTTGTTAAACGAAGGTGAATATGAAGTAAAAAACTCAGTTTTAAGCCTTGAAATAGCTAGAAAATGGGGAGCAGTGTTGCTGAAAGAGTAATCTTGTTTTACATCCAAGAAAAAATCAACCTGAACGAAGTCGAAGTGTGAACTCTAATTAGTTTTTTTTAAGCAATAAAAAATAGCTGTTTATTTAAGTTTTACGTTTTATCTAAAAACTTAAAAATCAAAAATTATGAAAATTCTAATCCTTTTTATCAATAGTTTTATTTTTTTATTATTGATGCCGGAGTGTAATACTTCTAAAAACGTTGATAATTCTATAAAAGAGATTGAATATGTTTCCGGCGACACTTTGTCCACTTATCAGGAAAGTTTGAACAAATGGATAGAAATGAGAGATTTGAATGGAAATTCATACATTTATCAATCTACATTTGCTTCATGGGTTGGATTTGGTTTTACAACCGAAATAAAAGTCGAAAACGGAATTGTAACTGAGAGAAAATACGAATCATTTAATTATGATAATGCTGACAATGAAAGAAAAGTAGAAAAAACTTGGGTTGAAACAGGGGACAAAATTGGTTCGCACAAAGAAGGGCATCTTCCTTTGACAATTGACCAATTATACCAAACTTGTGCAAAAGAATATTTGGTAGTAGATACTGCAAATAATACAATTTACTTTGAAACTACTAGTGAAGGCGTTTTAACAACTTGCGGATATTATCCTCACGGTTGTGCAGATGATTGTTACGAAGGTATAGATATTTCCGGTTTTGAATGGATTAAAAACGAAGAAGATAAATAATCATAACAAATTAGAACTATTCAAATTCAGGTGTTTTTAAAACAACCAAATTTGAATAGTTCTGTAGAAAGTTTCTCCTTTATTTCAAATATGAATAAATCTAGTTTGAGAGAATGCTTCGCTCAACTCAAGAAATGAATATGCTGATTAGTTTCAACTTAATTTTCAAAATTATTTTAGACTTAACTATTTGTTTTACTTAACATTAGCGCAATCAATTCTTGTTGCTTTGGATCCCGATATTTTAATATTGCTGTATTTTCCACCACCTTCGTAATCGCGGTAAAAATGACTTCCGTCTGTAAAATAGCACCAACCGTCTTTTGCTTTGTAAACAAAGTAAGCATAACGATTTGTTCTTTTTTCGGTAGGAATATCCAAATCATTTTTGAAAGTAATCCATTCTCCATTATTATTTGAAGGTTCTGTTATTACTACCTTCAAAATTTGAACAGCATCAGGAGTGGCAGCTAAGAATAATGATTTTACTTTATCTGTTGTTAAAGCAGGATCTGTAAATTTTTGAGATGTCATTGAAAATACTTCAGGTAATTGTATGTTTTTTGCCCAATTTTCCGACGCATTTTTTGATGCTAATTCAGCATTTTGTTTAATTTTTTCGCCATCAGCTCCTGTCCAGTCTATGTTTATTGTTCCATTTGCAATAGGAGCATCATATCCAAAAGACATTGATATTTTCATTTCATGGTTTCGTGGAGATAGAGTAGATAAAATTTTTGCAAATTCAACAGGATCTAGTTTGTGTACAGCAACATTTGGATCAGGTATAATCTCAATCATATAGTAAGATTTATCGTAATCTTCTTTGTTGTGCGAAAAGTTGATGTATGATGGATTGCCTTCATCAATTACAACCTGGTAGGTAGAGCTGTTATCAATATCACCAATTTTTGCTTTCAAATATACAACGGCATAAATATTATCTGTAGACGAAAATTCTGTTGTAAACTGATTTGGGTCTTCTTTTCCGATTTCAATTGGTGTTTTTGAGAATAATATTTTGCCTGCGTTTTCTTTGTGAAAATCACTTGTAAATACTTCTTTGTAATAATCACCTGCAATGTCGTTCCAAGCATTTTTTGCATCTTGAAGTAATTTATGTGTTGATTCTTCTTCCGGAATTATCAATGTTGCAGCTTCTGCTATTTGCATTGCTTTTTCAATGTTTTCAATTGCTTTTTGTTGATTATTAGCTTTAATTTTATACGCTTCTTCGATAGATGAGTTAATAACAAATTTCAGATTTGATTCGTAAACCTCCTGAAAGCCTACGCCATATTTCAATAAATCGTCAAATTTATAACCGGTTACGCCATCTCTTCCGTTTTCATTCATTTTTTTTACGGTGTTGGCATAATCAAGTTCTTTTGCACTTTCAAGTAATACATTTGGCCAATAGTCCCCTCTCGACAAATTTGTTAAACCTAACCCTGAATCATAAGACTTTATCAATGAGTATTTTGAATTAATAAAATCAATATATTCCTGGCTTGGTTTGTTCGAGTTTTCTACAACTTTATTTGTATTGTCTGAACCATTCGTTGTTTGATCAGTTGTGTTTTCATCTTTATCTTCATCTTTATCTTCATCTTTATCTTCATTTTTATCTTTTGAATTTTTGTTGTCTTTTGAATTGTTTTTAACTCCATTTTTTACAGTGTTACTAGCATTGCTTTTTATCTTATTAACATTAATCTGAGAATAAGAAAATGAAACAGAACTAATAACAATAATTAGTACAACAAGTAAAAATTTTAGTGTTTTCATGATTTGATTTTTTTAAAGTTTGTTTGAATTTTTCAACAAATTAAAAGAACTAAATCAATATTGATTAGCACAAATGTTTCAATAATTAGCACAAATGTTCTGTCGTTGTAAAACGCTTATTTTCAGTGTGTTAAAATTGAGTTTTCTTACTTATTTTGCATTTCTGTTGGAGTGATACCAAAATGTTTCCTGAAAATTTTATTGAAATAAGACAAGCTATTAAAGCCGACTTCATAAGCTATTTCTGAAATTGTTTCGGCATTTTGCATTAAAAGTTGAGCGGCTCTTTTTATTCTGATGGTATTTATAAATTCAGTGGCAGATTGATTTAAAAGAGATTTCAATTTTTTATGAATATTCGAACGACTCATTCCAACTATCTCGCATAACATTTCTACCGAAAAATCTGTATTAGACATATTTTCTTCAACAACTTTCAAAAGTTTTTCAAGAAATTGTTCTTCAATTGAATTACAAGTAATTTCAGAAGGATTTACCTCAATTGAGCGCATATATTTTTCCCGAAGTTTTCGTCTGATTTCCAACAAGTTGTTGATTCTTACAAATAACTCTTCAAAATTAAAAGGTTTACTTAAATAATCATCGGCTTTTGTTTGTAAACCTTCAATTTTGCTCTCATGGGAAACTTTTGCTGTAAGAATTATGATTGGAATATGCGAAGTATCTGTATTGTTTTTAAGCGTTTTTGTTAGTTCTATACCGTCAATTTTGGGCATAGTTATGTCTGTTACTATTAAATCAGGCAATGTTTTTATAGCCATTTCAACACCTTCTTCTCCGTTTGAAGCTTCAATAACATTAAATTTTTCGCTTAAATTTAAACTTATAAATTCTCTCAATTCAGAATGATCTTCAACAATCAATATTGTTTCAGATGATTTGTGATTTGCAACTTTTGAATTTTCTTCATCTTTGTTTTTAAGAACTTCTAAATAATTAATTTCTGTTTTTTTGTCAATATTTTCAACTAATTCAAATTCATTTTGATTATAATTTGCCAAAGAAATTGGTAATGTTACACAAAAGAGACTACCTTGTCCTTCTTTCGATTCTACTGTTATTTTGCCTTTAAGCAAATCAACCATTTCTTTTGTAAAAGCTAATCCAATTCCGGAGCTGATTTGCATAGTTTTCTTATTTTCAACCATAAAAAACCGATCAAAAATATAAGTTAAATCTTCTTTCTTGATGCCATAACCCGTGTCTTTTACTTTTATTTCTATTTCATCTTCTTTAACTCTTGATATAGAGATATTTATGTTTCCTTTTTCTGTGTTTTTTATTGCATTAGATATTAAATTATTCATTATTTTATCTAGTTTTTCTTTATCAAAATATCCGTTTATTTCTTTTTCTTCTGCAATAAAAATAAGTTCTATGTTTTGTTCCTGAGCATAAGAAGAAAATAATTCAGTAATAAAACGAATTTCATTAGTGATATTTCCGTACGACATTTTAATTTTAATAGCTCCTTTATCAATTCTGGACAGATCAATAAGCTGATTTATTAATTCAAGTAGTTTTTTTGCATTTCTCAAAATAAGATTTAGCTGTTGCTGAGTTTTACCATCATTATTCATTGAAAGCATCTTTTCTACCTGACCAATAATTAAACTTAATGGGGTACGAAATTCATGAGATATATTTGCAAAAAATCTTGATTTAAGACCATCTAACTCTTGTAGTTCCTTTGCCTGTTCTCCCAGTTTTATATTTTGTTGTTCTATTTCATGTTGCTTTTCTTCTATTTCGAGATTATGACTTTCCAGAATTTCATTTGTTCTTTTTTTCTGTATATTCCTCTTATATAGCAAAATGGTAACTAATGAAATTAAAATCAAAAAAACTAAAATCAGAATAATTAAAATTCGCTGTTGAAGTAGTTTTGACTTATTAATAATTTTTTCTTTTTTTAGAAGTTCTAGACTAGCTTCGGTTTTTTCAACTTCGTATTTTGTTAAAAGTTCTGATGCTATTTTTTCTTTTTCGAGAGAAAAAACAGAATCTCTAAGAGTCAAATATTTTCGGAGGTAAAAAATTTCTTCATCTTTGTTTTTTATTTTTGAATAAGCATTTGCAGTGTATTCATAAATGTCAAGTAAAAGAAGGCTGTATTTTTGCTTTTCGGCAATTTCAGCGGATTTTAACAAAAACTCAACGGATTTCTCGTATTTCCCTAATTCAAAGTAAGAAGCACCAACACCAAAAAATGATTTTGAAAGTACAACGTCATCATTTAATTTTTCTGCTAAATCAATAGCTTTTAGGTATTCATCTGTGCTTTTTTTGTAATTTCCAATTGAGGAAAAAACTATTCCTCTATTCATAAAAACCTGAGATAAGCCTTGTTCGTTTTCGAGTTTTTCAAATATTTTTTCAGCTTCATCTAAATAATAAAATGAAGAATCAGACAAGTCTAATTTCTCGTAGACCACACATAAACTGATGTATGAAAAAGCAATTCCGAATTCATTTCCAATTTCAGAATCAACATAAAGCCCTTGTCTGTAATAATTTAAAGCTTTTTTGTAGTTTTCTTCATCTAAAAAGACACTTCCAATATTGTTCAAGTTAGCAGCTAAAGAACGTTTGTTATTGGCTGTTTTATTTAATTCCAATGCTCTAAGGAAAAAAGACAATGCTTTTTGTCTTTCTCCACATTCCTGATAAATAAGCCCTACATCATTCAAACAAATTGCCGCATCTGAAGGATATAAAATAGTGTCAATTAAATCAAAAGCTTTCATGTAATAATCAGTTGATTTTTGGTAATCACCTATTGAGTAATAAACAGTTCCAAGATTTGAATAACTATTATATATTCTGTCTTCATCTCCTAGCTCGATAAACATTTCAAGTGATTTTGAGTAATATGAAATAACTTTTGAGAAATCAGTTTTATACCAATAAACAGTACCCAAAAGACTTATACATGAGGCTTCTCCTCTTTTGTCGTTTAAATTTTTGGCAATACTTAATGCTTCCTCGACATAAATCAAGGCGCTATCGTACTGTGAAATTGTTAATAATGAAATAGTTTTATCTTGGAAAAGTCTTACTAATTTGCTGGTGTTTTTTGTTGATTTTGCAATATTAATCCCCTCATTTATTAAGTTTAATGCCTTTTGTGGTTCGTTTGAATAAGTCAAAGAATGAATTTCGTGAATCAAATCAATTTTTTCAACTTCAGAGGCATTATTGTATAAATTATACAAACTATCGATCTTTTTATCCTGACTATAAGTACTAACAGTTAAGCATAAAACAAATAAAAAGAAAAAAAATATTTTATAGTAAAACTTACCCATAAAAATGAAATTTAAGCAAATTTATAAATAAAAACTGTATAATAAACAAAATCATAAAAACACCTGTTTACAAAAACATTGTAATTAGAAATTGGAATACAACGTCAAAATTATTAGCTTTGATGCAATAATATTAAAGTTGATTTATGAAAACTCTTTACATTGATATGGACGGTGTTATTGTTGATTTCACTAGTGCGTTTGAGAAACTCGATGAAAATATATTGAAAGAATACGAAGGGCGATTAGATGAAATTCCAAATATTTTTTCATTAATGGAACCAATGCCCGGTGCTTTGGAAGCAATCCCCAAATTAGCAAAAAAATACGATACTTACGTACTTTCAACCGCTCCATGGAAAAATCCTTCGGCTTGGAGTGATAAACTTGAATGGATAAAAAAATATGTGCCTGGTGTATTCCATAAAAGATTGATAATAAGCCACAATAAACATTTAAACAAAGGTGATTTTCTAATTGATGACAGGTTAAAAAACGGAGCCGACAAGTTTGAGGGTGAACATATTCATTTTGGAACTGAAAAATTTCCGGATTGGAAGACCGTGGTCGATTATCTTGTAGCAAAAGTATAATTTTGTCAAAAATATTTCACATCTACTTTTTAAATTGGTATTTTTGTGATAGTTTTTGAAACTTATTAATCGTTAACTATTTGTCGGTTAGCTTATTATTGCTTTATGATAACATTCTCAATATCAATTATAATACTTATTCTAGGATACATTTTTTATAGCAAATTTGTAGAAAAGATTTTTGGTGCAGATTCAAACAGAACAACACCTGCATACACAATGCAGGACGATGTGGATTACCTGCCAATGCGAACCGGGAAAGCATACCTTATTCAATTTCTTGATATTGCCGGTTTAGGACCAATTTTCGGAGCAATTTTAGGTGCAGCTTATGGACCTGTTGCTTTTATATGGATTGTTGTTGGGGCAATTATTGGGGGAGCTGTGCATGATTATATGTCGGGAATGATGTCTCTTCGTCAAAATGGTGAAAGTATCGCCGAAGTTATTGGAAAATGGCTTGGAGTTTCAGCAAAACAGTTCATGCGTTTTTTTACTTTATTTTTGATGATTCTTGTCGGGGCTGCATTTATAATGGGGCCATCTGCAATTCTGTCAAGTAAAATTCAATCAATTTTAGAATCAGCTAATGTTGGCGAATTTTGGTATTTTCTTACGAATAAATATTTTTGGGTAATTATTATCCTCGCATATTACTTTGTTGCAACTTTGTTGCCAATCGATAAAATAATAGGTAAAATTTACCCGATTTTTGGATTTGCATTACTTTTTATGGCCTTGGGAATTGGGGTTGCGCAGTTTTTTCATGGTCAAAATGTTCCTGAATTAACATTTGAGAATATTCGCAACATGAAAGCAAATGCAGGTGATGCGCCAATATTCCCTTTATTGTTTATAACTATCTCTTGTGGAGCTATTTCAGGCTTTCATGCCACTCAATCGCCGTTGATGGCAAGAACAATAAAAAATGAAAAAAGAGGTCGGGAAGTTTTTTACGGAGCAATGATTACAGAAGCAGTTGTTGCAATGATTTGGGCAGCCGCTGCTATGACGTTTTTTGGTGGAGTGGGAGAGCTAAACACAGAATTAGCTGCTCATGAAATGCAACCGGCATGGTTTGTAAACTTAATTTCTAATGAATGGCTTGGCGTTTTCGGAGGAATTTTGGCCGTTCTAGGAGTAATCGCAGCACCTATTACCACAGGAGACACAGCATTGCGGAGCGCGCGTTTGATTATTGCCGATTTCACAAAAATTAAGCAGAATAAAATCAAAAACAGATTGATAATAACGATTATTTTATTCGCAGTTGTTTACGGTTTTACATTGCTTAAATTTGATGTGCTTTGGCGTTTGATGTTTTGGTTTAATCAGGTTTTGGCTACATTTGTTTTCTGGGGAGTAGCTGTTTATCTTGCCAAGAAGCATAAATTATATTGGATTAGTCTTATTCCTGCAATTTTTATGACAGCTGTTGTTACCACATATCTTTTCGTAGCAAAAGAAGCATTACATCTGGATAAAACCATTTCTTATATAATTGGAATTTCTGTAACAGTTATTGTGACTATCATTTTCTTTTATTTTCAAATCTTCAAATACCGAAAAGCAGAACCCGTAGAGGATTGATATTTTGTGTTTTAAATAGCGACTTAAATTCTTAACAACATTTAAGAATCATTAAATTAAGTTTTTGCGTATTATTGCATAATAAATCGCCCAAAACCCATTTTTATGAATAACAAATCGAAATTCTGGCTTTTAATTGTTGGAACTGTCATTTTTACAGCTGTTTTTTGGAAACAAAGTATTGGAGTTAATTCATTGATTTTCAGTGTTTTTATAGTTTTGTCTTTACTTTTAACATTCCCTGAAAGTCGCAAATCAAAATACGCTTTATTTGTGTATTTTGGAACAATTATTTCTTCTTTATCAATTGTTTATCACGGCTCTGTATTAGCAATATTTGTTTGGATAATGTCGTTGTTTTTTCTTCAACCAATTGTACAATATTCTGAACTTAGAACTTTGTTTTTTGCCGGTTTTTCAGGTATTGTGGAATATTTAACCTCATTTAC
The DNA here is from genome assembly GCA_016938685.1 of Bacteroidales bacterium. Taxonomy (GTDB): domain Bacteria; phylum Bacteroidota; class Bacteroidia; order Bacteroidales; family JAFGUD01; genus JAFGUD01. The sequence continues at coordinate 14,148 of JAFGUD010000488.1, forward strand.
AGTAATTGGAGAAAACGTCAAAAAAGGTAGTAAAGCTTCAAAAAGTTCTAAAAAAATATTCAAAATAGTGCGTTTTGTTATAATTCCAATTGTTGCATTTTTTGCTTTTTACTGGATTTATAAAGCTGCTGTTCCTACTTTTGACAACCTTACAGACTCTATTTTCGGAAAATTAAATAGATGGCTTACCAATATTTTTCAGGACATTTCATTTGAAATTATTTTTATGGTACTATGGGGATTTTTAACTACTTTATGGTACTTATACAAAAAAAAGAGTAATAATATTATTATAGAAGAGGCAAAATATCAAGATGAAATAAATAGAAAGCGAGGAAAAGAATTCTTTAAATTTGGAAATCCTCGTGGTTTAAAACCACTTTTGAAATACGAAAATACAATTGCGTTGATTCTTGTAATTGCTGTTAATGTTTTACTACTTACAGTTAATTTTCTGGATATTACAACAATATGGTTTGGGTTTGAATATACGCAAGGATTTGACTTAAAACAATTTGTTCACGAAGGAACTTATTTGCTGATTTTCAGTATTTTACTTTCAATGGGAATAATGTTGTTTTATTTCCGCTCAAATCTTAATTTTTTCAGTAAAAACAAAGCCTTAAAAATTGCGACTTATATTTGGATTGCCCAAAATTTAGTGCTGTTAATTTCTGTGGTAATCAGAAACTTACATTATATTGAACATTTTGCACTTGCTTATCTGCGAATTGGTTTATTCTTCTTTTTAGCTTTGGTAATTGTTGGTTTGATTACTTTATCTTTAAAAATTAAAGACAAAAAAAGCCTATTTTACTTGTTAAAAACAAATACCTGGGCTTTGTACATTGGTTTTGTGCTTTTTGCAGTGCCCGATTGGGATACATTTATCGCAAAATACAATCTTAATCATTATCCAAACGCTTTTGTTGAAGCGAGTTACATGCTTACTTTAGATGAAAAAGTTTATCCGTTGATAGACCAAAATCAGGAATTGCTTTTACAAGATGATTCTCTTAATACATATCGTTATTTTTCAGATAGTTATGATGTAGAATTTGAAAGAAAAGTTAATGATTTTATGAACGAATATCCAGAAAAATCGTGGCTTTCGTGGAATTACAAAGATTACTTAGCTTATAAATATTTTAAAGATTAAAAAAACATCTAACTGAAAAAAACCGTTTGTTAGTTGAAAACAAATCAACAAACAAACGGTTTTTTATATTTTAACAAAAACCAACTATATGTTTTTTTGATAAATCCTATATCTTTTGTAAACAACACCTCCCATTTTTTCCATTTCTTTTCTAACGTTTGTATTATTTTCCAGTTCTAAATGACTGTCAACGAATTCAAATCCTCTTTTTATAGCCGACTCTAAAGTCAATTTGCCTAAAATGACGTCTAATCCTTGACCTCGGAATTGTTTTTTTATTCCGCCTAAAAGTAAAGTAAGTTGTTTGGTCTTTTTTTGCAAAGCTATTATTCTAAAAAAGCCAAAAGGCAAAAGTCTTCCTTTAGTTTTTATAACACCTTGACTAATATCAGGCATTGCAATAATAAACCCAATCGGCTTTTTGTCGGGCGTTGCAACAACTTTAATAAATTGAGGATCTAATAAATAAATATAACGATTGGCGTATTCATTCATTTCATGTTCCTCGAAAGGTACAAAGCCATATATGCCTTCAAATGTTTCGTTTAAAAGATGTAAAATTGGTTTTATAAAAGGTTTAAGCTGTTTTCTTGAGTTAAATTCAATTATTTCAATATCTTTTCCTTTTAAAGCACGGTTATATATTGCTTGGTAAAAAGGAGGAATTTCATTTGGAACAGGAATTTTATAAACTACTAAATCTACTTCTTTTTCGTAGTTTTTAGTTTTCATAAAATCTGGCATAAACGGAAAATTTCCGTTTGACGAAATAACAATTGGCTCTTCAAAACCTTCTGTCATAAATCCTTGTGGGTCTTTGTCTGAAAATCCGAGAGGGCCAACTATTTTTGTACAATTTCTGTTTTTTGCCCATTTTTCTAAATAATCCAACAATGCATTAAATATTTCAATATCTTCGTAAGTTTCCAAAAAAGAAAATCGAGCGTTATTTTCGTTATGTATTTCATTATATTTTTTATGAATAATGCCCATAATTCGCCCAATTGCAACATTGTTTTTATACGCAAGCAATAAAATTGTGTCACAATACTCAAACGACTTATTCTTTTTTTTATTAAAAAAGTTAAATTCGTCATCATAAATAGGCGGAACCCAATTTGAATGTCCTTTATGAATTTTTGCAGGCAAATATATAAATTTGCGCAAGTCGGCGTTGGTTTTTACCTCTCTTATATCTATTGACATATCAATAAAAATTTACGCAAAAATATTCTCTTTTTTGGATATAGCAAACAATATTCTCACATAAAAAAACGTCAAAAAATGTTATACGAGAAACAATTTTTGACGTTTTTTTTTAGGTTTTAAAAATTATTCAAACAATCCACCTTTAAGCATATTTGACATTGAAAGTTTAATTTTTGTAAGGATTTTTTTTGTGTATAATGGAAAATCAGCATTCATCATCCAACCATAATATGCAGGATCTTTTTTAAGCACTTCAGTAACAATTTTACCTTTGTATTTTCCAAAATTAAAAACCGGTTCGCCCTTACCATTTTTGACTATTCTTCCTGCAAAATCAACATTATTGTTGTGCGAGGAAAAATTTGCCAGTTTTTCCACATCATTTTCAATATCATCATATTTGTCTAACTGAGCTTTTAAAACTTCAAAAGTTGCTATTGTGTCTGCATCTGCAGAATGAGCATTTTCAAGCTCTTTTTCACAATAAAATTGATAAGCTGCACTTAATGTTCTTTGTTCTTTTTTGTGGAAAATTACCTGAACATCAATCATTTTACGTTTTGACATATCAAAATCAACGTCAGTTCTTAAAAATTCTTCGGCTAACAATGGTAAATCAAATTTGTTTGAGTTAAATCCGGCTAAATCACAATTATCCAGGAAATGAGCAATTTCTTTTGCTAAATCTTTAAAAAGTGGCATGTCTTTCAAGTCTTCATCTTTAATTCCTGTTATAGCAGACGCTTCCTTAGACATTGGAATTGTAGGATTTATTAACTTGCGATATAATTCTTCTTTTCCGTCAGGGTGTACTTTAAGTATTGCTATTTCAACTATTCTGTCTGAAACTACATTTAGTCCGGTTGATTCTAAATCGAAAAAAGCTAACGGACGTTTTAATTTTAAATTCATGCGTAAATTATTTGTAAAGTGATGATATTCAAAAGTATGTAAAAAGAAAATAAAACAAAAAAGTACTCAACTTTTGAACTTTGAGAGTCAATAATAAAAATAATATGACTATAATTTGTGGCAAAATTAGCATATTTGCATTGTTAACCCAAAAAATAAGCACAGAAATGAAAATTGGATTGTTTTTCGGTTCGTTTAACCCAATTCATATTGGACATTTAGCCTTAGCCAATTATTTTGTTGAATATTCTGATATTGATAAATTATGGTTTGTTGTAAGTCCTCAAAACCCTTTTAAAGAAAGAAAAACTCTTTTAGCAGATAATCAGAGATTATACATGGTAAGGCTTGCAATAGAAAATATGCCTGAAAAATATTTTGCATCAAACATAGAATTTGAGATGCCTAAACCTTCGTACACAATTGATACTCTGACATATTTAAAGGAAAAATATCCCGACAAAGAATTTATATTAATTATGGGTGCTGATAATCTTGTTAATTTGCACAAATGGAAAAACTATGAGGAAATTATTAAAAATCACAAAATATACGTTTATCCGCGTCCTGAAGCGGATTTATCGCAAATAAAAACAGAAGCTGACTTCAAGATTTTTGATGCTCCTTTGATTGAAATATCTTCAAGTTTTATTCGCAATTCTATAAATAATTCAAAAGATGTTCGCTTTTTTATGCCGGAAGGAGTTGCTAAATATGTTGAAGAAATGAACTTTTACAAATAACAATTAAGAATGATTGAATAATAGAATGATTGAATAATAGAATAATAGAATTATATTGGCTCTATTTTTACCGAAATTTAAAATAAATTAAAATAAAGATTAAATCTTTCGTAAATTTGTATCAGGCTTATTGCAAATAGAGCGTGAAACTACTAATTTAATGGACGATAAACAGAAAATAGTACAAATAGATAATTCTATTGCCTCAGTCAGGTATTGTCACTTGACTGCAAAACCACTTTCGAAAGTTTAGAGGCTGGGGAAATTGATTTATTATAAGCCGAGTTTAGGAGTTCACGTCTCTAGTGCAAAAAACTATGCTGACGAAAAAGGAATATTAGAAGTGGAGTTTTTGCTGTGAGATAGTCAAAAGACTTATTCATTTGTTTCCCCACTAGTCAGAGACTGGCGGTAACAATTTGGAAAATTGATAATACAATTAATAACATTAAATAATGAAAAAAAACATTTTTTATATTATTTTTATTTTATTAAACTCAAGCTGTTTAGATTCAACCAAAAAAACGATTAACATTGACAAAACTTTTTGTAATTCATCAAATATTGTAAATTATGTTGAAATTATATGTGAATTAGAATTTAATAATTTTGAAGCACATAGTTTCCTAGTACCTTCAGAAAATTCTTTATCTCCATTTTGTTATACTATTAATGCAAATATAAATGATAGTCTGATAAATGTTTTTGTGTTTGAGGATTCAAATTTTGAAAATGAAATAGAAAAAATTAATACTATTATAACTGTTAAGTATTTAGGAATTGGTTCAATTACAACAGGTTGGATTTATGATGAAATGTATTATTTCTTAGAAGAAAATGACACTTTAAACATTTCTCCAGTATTAAATTATGGCTCTGGTTTAAATTGACGATGGTATTTCAATTATTTCAAAGTAATGTTTTTCTATGCTTTTAAAGCGTTTCCAACTATCTAA
>JAFGUD010000489.1 GCA_016938685.1 Bacteroidales bacterium
AAACGGAAAACGGCGCTGGTGTAGCATGAGAAGCTGCGGTAGCAACGTGAAATCGCTGGAGTGGTATTACAGGAATAAAGGAAAATAGAGCAGATGACGTCCTGAAAGCGCCTTATTCAGGTCTTTTTGTACATTGTCGTCAAAATAAGCTTATATATTCACCCCAGTTGTTGCAGTTGGGAACTCATTGCTTGGACGTGTGGGCCATTAGAACGTACAATTGTTACCTTTATATGTTTTTACTCCTCTTTATTTTTGTCAATCAACCTTAACATTTCCTTGTTGAAGGTAGAAAGATTATCTTCCAATACGGAGAAAAATTCAAAGTCAGCTCTTTCTACCTCAATAATTGCTTTTTGTAATACTTCAAAGCCTTCTTTGGTTAATTTTATTATTTTTGCTCTTGTGTCTATATTATGTTCTTGCCTTGTGAGAAATTTTTTTGCCTCTAATGTCCTTAGTACTTTAGAAACCATCATCCGGTCAGTATTGCTTAGATTTGCAATGTCTACCTGCGTTACTGAATCATTTTCTTTTGAAAGCCAGGCCAATGCCGACAACAACACAAATTGTGTGAGGGTAAGTTTTAATGGATCCAAGACCTTTTTTTGTTTGCGTTGCCATAAGGTTGTAACCTGCGCAAGCAAAAAACCTGGACTCTCTTCTGGTTTTTTAAATTGAAAATCAATTCTACCTGACATTATGCTATTATTAGATGTGAAATCAGATTCAAAATAGTGCTTACTAACTAACTTATCTCTTTTCCAAAAAAGTTAACTTATAACCATCAGGGTCTTTAACTTGAAGTGCTTTTCCAAAAGGAGTTTCGATTATAGCCCCTATAATAACAGTTCCATTTTTGATAAAGCGTGCTTGTAAATTTTCAATTTTTTCATTAATGGTAAACCAAACCGACACTCCATTTCCAAGTTCTTTGTTGTTTATGTTTTCAAGGGGAGTTCTAATCGCAAAGCTGGCATCTCCCTTGTTAAATTTAAAAACAACAGCTTCAGAATTTTTTATTTCTGATAATTCAAATCCTAATTTTTGAGTGTAAAATTCTTTGGAAATTTCTAAATCTCTTACCTGAAGAGATGCAAATTCTAATCGTCTCATGTTTTATATTTTAATTTGTTGCTGCAAATATAGTATATACAACAACAATATGAATATTTTTAATCATTTTTCTTTTCCTGTAGGTTCAGAATGAATTTTATTTTTTAAAAAATGTTAAAAACAGTAGTCCAGAAGGATCATCCTATGTTAAATTTGTACTTTCGTTACATTTAAACTCTGATTAGATTACAGAAAATTTTGCGTATTTAACCAATTATTACATTAATCTTGGAAAAATCCAGTGTAATATGAAAAAATATGCCCGGCAAACCTCGAACTTTTATCAATCTGTATAGTTTACATATAACTTTTTCTGAAAATCATGTCTTCATTTTCAGAAGTATCAATAAACGGTCTGACAGAAGCCAAAATAATCTCCGTTAAAATATCCTGTTAAATATCTGTTTCAGCGAAAAGTTCATTGCCCTACCCCAATTAAAAATATTTTCTAACTTTACTTTGAACATCCTTTGTGTATGG
>JAFGUD010000490.1 GCA_016938685.1 Bacteroidales bacterium
AAATTCTTAGATAATCAGTCTGATATTCATTATATTTATTTGCCTGAAAAAACAAGACCCGATAAAGTAGCAATAATAAAAGGTGTTGTTACTGACATAAATGGAAATACATTGCAAGCTGATATTGTTTGGGAGGATTTAGATAATAACACTAAGCTTGGAAATTTGAAAACAGATCCTGCTACCGGTGAATATATTATTACGCTTCCGCTTGGGAAAAACTACGGTTTTTATGTGTCTAAAACAGCTTATTATCCTGTGTCTGATAATCTTGATTTGTCAAATTTTGATCAAAATATTACTGTTGTTAAAAACTTTCAATTAATTGATGAACAGCAAATTATACAAGGGCAGGCAGCTATTCAATTGCATAATGTGTTTTTTGATTTTGATAAATATGATTTAAAAAGCACATCGTATCCTGAATTGAACAGATTAGCTGAATTTATTAAATTACATCCGGATTTAAAAATAGAAATTTCAGGACATACAGATAATCGTGGTTATGATTACTACAATAATAATCTCTCTCAAGATAGAGCTACTGCTGTAAAAGATTATTTAATTTCTCAAGGCTGCAATCAAGCTCAGTTAATTTCAAAAGGATATGGTTCAACCAAGCCTATAGCAAACAATACTACCGACTACGGTAGGCAACAAAACCGACGAGTTGAATTTAAAGTATTGCAATAAATTTATTATGATTTTTAAAATTTATTTTTTTACTAATTATCTGATTTATAATGGTTTATTTGTCGAGGTTTTTATGTGTTTGACTCTAAAATTGTTCAATTATCAAAAAAATAATTTTAAACTATAAATTGAACCAATTTTTTTTATATCGTTATTCAAGTCTAAAATTTATTATTAGGCAAAACTAACAACTTAGGTTCCATCATTTCGATGATAGAATATTTCACGCCTTCGCGTCCGAATCCTGAATTTTTAACACCGCCGTAGGGCATGTGGTCAACTCTAAAAGTTGGAACGTCATTTACTATTACCCCTCCGGCTTCAATTTTATTAAATGCATAATTAATTTCGTTGTAATTGTTAGTGAAAATACCGGCTTGTAAACCGTATTGCGATTGATTGATTAAATCAATTCCTTGTTCAAAATTATCAATTGGCTCAAGTGTAACAACCGGACCAAAAACTTCCAATGCACAAACTTTCATTTCTGTTCGAGTTTGAGTTAAAACCGTTGGCTCATAGTATGTTCCGTTTCGTATTGCACCGCATAAAATTTTTGCACCTTCGGTAACGGCTTCATCAACCCATTGTTGAACTCTAATTGCGTTTGCTTCATCAATCATAGCCGATATTTCAGTGTTTGGGTCAAGAGGGTTTCCTATTCTTAATTTTTTTGCTTTTTCTACAAATTTTGACGAAAAATCATCAAAAATATTTTTATGAACATAAATTCGCTGAGCATGAATACAAACCTGTCCGGAATAAGCAAAACCGCCCACAATAGTTCTATTTACAGCATTTTCAACATCAGCAGTATCCGAAACAATAACCCCTGCATTTCCACCCAGTTCTAACAAAACTTTTTTCTTTCCTGCATCATGTTTCATTTTCCACCCTACTTGTGGCGAACCTGTGAATGATATAAGTTTAAATCTTTCGTCTGTAACAAGTTGATTTCCTGCTTGTCGGTCCATTGGAATAACCGAAACGGCACCTTTGGGAAGTTCCGATTTATCAAAAATTTCAGATAGAGCTAAAGTGCTTAATGGAGTGTTTCGAGAAGGTTTTAGGATAATTGGATTACCTGCAGCAATTGCCGGAGCAAGTTTATGAACTGCTAAATTTAAAGGGAAATTAAAAGGAGCAATTCCGGCAATTAAACCTATCGGAAAATGTTTAATTAACCCTTCTTTTCCGGTTCCGGGTGCTGTCCAATCTAACGAAACGTATTCTTTAGGTAGTCTTTTTGTTTCTTCAGCGGCAACTGTAAATGTTTGTATTGCCCGTTTTACCTCACCAAGAGCATAAATGTGTGGTTTTGCAGCTTCAAGTGCTATTATTTCGGCAAAATAATCTTTGTTTTTTTCTAATTCGTTTGCAATAAAACGTAAGATATCGTATTTTTTAAAAGATGGTAAAAATTTCATTTCTTCTTCAACTGCAAGAGCGGCTAAAATAGCTTGTTCTAATTCTTGTTTTCCGGCAATATAAGTTTGGGCAAAAAACTCGTTTGTGTATGGATTTTCTACTTTAAGAATATTATCTGTTGTATGAAATTTGCCTGCAAAGTATATTTTGAAAGTTTTCATATTTTAAGTTGTTAAGTTTCAATAAAAAAACAAAGGTTATTTTAAAATAAAAAAAATACAAAAAAGATGCAAATAAATATATTTGCATCAATAAATATTATAAATTTTTAACGTAACATCTTCTGCGTTTGTGTTGAATGTGTTCGTAATTTTTCCAGTTAGCAATAACTTCATTGTTTGATTCAAAAACTCCGGTTGTTTCAAAAGTAGAAATTCCGTTAGCATGTAAAGCATTTTGCATTTCTGTAAAAAGAATAACAGCAACACCTGCTTTTTGATGTTTTTTTAGTACACCTGTTAAAAATAAATCGGCCAAATCGTTAGTTTTTCGGGCTTTTAAAAGTGCAAAAATACCAAAAGGAAATAAACTTCCGTTTGCTTTTTGCATTGCTTTAGACATTGATGGAACCGATATCATAAAACCTACAAGTTCGCCGTCTTTTTTTACTGCTTTAACAAATTTTGGATTTAACACCGAAAAATATTTGTCAACATAATATTGTTCTAATTCTTTTTCAAAAGGAACAACGTAAGGTAAAACATCAAAAGCTTCGTTTAATATTTCAAAAACAGTGTGAGCATTTTTTTTCATATCTGCAATAGTTTCAAAGTTCATAACTTCAAAACCGTATCTTTTTTGAATCATAGCTGAGCCTCTGTTGGCTTTTTTCATCACTTCGTCGTCAAGTTTAAGTTGAAATTCTAACCAATCGTTTTCTTTTTCGTATCCCAATCGATCAAAATGATCTTTGTAATATGGAAGATGATAAACTGAAGCAATAGATTGTAGTTCTTTAAAACCTTCAACTAAAAGTCCTTGTTTGTCAAGATTTGTAAATCCGAGAGGTCCGTGAACCAGTTCCATTCCTTTTTCTTTACCAAATTCAACTACTTTGTTCATTAAAGCATCAACAACCTCGGTATCGTTAGTAAATTCAGGTTTTGTGAATCTAACATATTTTTTGCCCGATTTTTCGTTATATCTGTGATTAACAATTGCTCCAATTCGTCCTACAACTTTCTCATTTTTTATTGCAATGTAAAACTTTGCATCGGAGAATTTGAATGCAGGATTTGCTTTTGGGTCGAGATAATGAAGTTCGTCTGATTTCATTGGTGGTGCCCAAAATTTATTGCCTTTGTAAATTTCAAACTGAAGATTTACAAATTTTTTCATGTCGCTTTTTGTAACTACTTCTTTGATTTGTACTGACATAATATTTGTATTTTATTTTTTATGATAGATTTTAGAATTGTAATTTTTTAAAATAAATATTTAATTGAAAGAAAAGTGTTATTTTAAGCCCATTTTTTTTCGTCGTATTCAACTAAAAAAGTTGTAATTTCAATGTTTTCAATATTTTCAACTTTTTCTTTAACAACTTCGGGGT
>JAFGUD010000491.1 GCA_016938685.1 Bacteroidales bacterium
AAATTGTTAAAATAATTCCGAGAATTATTTTTTACAAGTTGTTCCCGAAATATTTCGGGACAAGTAATGCCGATTGACTTTAAAACTGATTTTAAGAAAATGAAATCGGATTTTTTAAAGCATTTCGGTATAATTATTTACAAATATTAAAACGCCATTTTTTAGATTCTTTTTCAATTTCAATATATGTAGATTGAAAAACGATTTCCAATTTTCTTTTAGGAAATCCTACGAACCTATTTTCAGGAAAAGAAATAATAATATTATTTTCATCATCCTGAGTTTGAATTGAAAAAAAGTTATTTGTATCTTTAAAAATTAATAAAGTGTCTGAAATTTTAATACTATCATAAGACTTATTCTTTAAAATATCAAATAATTCCACATCATTTATTTCAAGAAAGTATTTTATGTGAAAACTACCAACTCCTTCTGGTTCTATAATTTCAATCTTTTTAATGCAATTTTTTATTGACATTTCAGAATTATTTTCTTTTTTAGAAAAATCACAACTGAAGAATAATAAAATAACAAACAAATAAATAATAAAATATTTTCATAAAAGATTATCTTAAATAATTTGGTCTTATTGCCTCAGTCAGGTATTGTTACCTGACTGCAAAGCAATATTAAAAGTTGAAAAACTGAAACAGGCAAAGTATTTAAAATTTAGGAATATTACATTTTCAAAAAACAAGTTCTCAATCTTCCTTAAAATCTTTTGCTCTTTTTTCAACTTCGTTTATATCTTTAATTTCCTTTTTGGTATCTTTTACTCCAAGCTCTTCTATTCGTCTCAAACTAGGTTCAACTCTACGATTCCACGAACCGGTTGCCTGATTGTACTTTTCTACAAGATTATTTACCATTTTCCCTATCTGCTCAAAATGTTCTGTAAATACAGATGTTCTGGCGTAAAATTCTTTGGTTTCGGCTAATATTTGAAGAGCATTTTCCGACATTTGATATTGTCGCCAACCATAAGCAACTGTTTGCAGTAGAGCAATAAAAGTTGTTGGTGTTGCTATAATAATATTGTGTCTAAGTGCGTCGTTTATAAGTCCATGATCTAGAATAAGAGCAGCCGAAAGTGCGGGTTCTATTTCTATGTACATCACCACAAAGTCAATCGAAGAATCAAAATTATCACTGTAATTTTTAGCAGATAAACGTTTTAAATTGTCTTTTACTGCTACTAGATGTTTTTTCAAAAACAATGTTTGAGTTTCGGGATTTTCAGCTTCTACAGCATCTAAGTAGGCTTCTAATGGTAATTTTGAATCAACAATAATTTGCCTGTTTTCGGGCAGGTTTATTATTAAATCGGGTCTTTGACCTGACAACTTATCATGAACTTGTTCCGAAAAATCGCAATATTCATTCAGTCCCGAATATTCAACAATTCTGCGTAAGCCAATTTCCCCCCAACGCCCTCTAATTCGTGGCGACTTTAACGCACCAACAAGTGAATTTGTTTGTTTGGTCAACTCGTGTTGCATTGTTGCCAATTCGCTTAAATATGTTTTTATATTACCAATGTTTTTTGAAGTTTCTGTTTGAAAATCTACAATTTTTTTATCGTAATTTTCCAGATTTTTTTGCAAAGGCTGGATTATTTTTTCTATTTCTAATGTTTTATTTTGAAGCCCTTTGTCTGCTTCAACAAAATATTTTTCAAGTGTTTGTCTGGCTAGATTAATGAAATTATCATTGCTGTGTTTCATTGCTTTAAGCACATAAGATTCAATGCTTTGTGTAATTTGTTTTTCAATCAAATCTTGATTTTTAATAAAATTATCAACTTCTGCCTGAAGTTTTATTTTTTCCTCTCTAACTTGATTATTTTCAAGATTTATTTTTTCAATTTTTTTACTTAAAAAAATCCAAACGGCAATCATTCCGATTAATAAACCTAAAACGAAAAATAAGATTTCCATGTCTGTTTTTGTTTTTTTTATATTTTTGTGGCTAAATTAACTATAAAAAACATAGACATGAAAAAAACCTTATTTTTGATTGCTTTTGCGTTCAATCTTATATTAGTATATGGTCAAAATCCTGACACAACTTATTGGAAAACAGGAGGAGTTACTAGTATGACTTTTTCTCAAACTCAGTATAAATATTGGTCTGCCGGTGGCGAAAACTCTGCTGCTTTTACAGGTATTGCAAATCTAAAAGCCAATTATTTAAAAGACAAAATATCGTGGAAAAACACACTGGATTTGGGTTATGGATTGCAAAAATCAATGAATGCTCCTTTTAGAAAAACAGATGACAAAATTGATTTTGCTTCTAAATTTGGTTACAAAGCTGTCAATAAATTCTATTATTCGGGATTGATAAATTTTAAAACTCAATTTACCGAAGGTTACGAATATTTAGATAACGGCGATTCTAATTTAGTTTCAGGTTTTATGGCTCCGGGTTATTTATTGTACTCTGTTGGTATTGATTACCTTCCTAACGAAGACTTTTCAATTTATACTTCTCCTCTTACCGGAAAAACTACATTTGTAATGAATGATTATTTATCCAATATTGGAGCTTATGGCGTGGATACCGGAAAAACTGTTAGATATGAATTTGGGGCGTATGTAAAAGCAGAATTAAACAAAAAAATTACAGATAATCTAACTATAAATACAAAAGTAGGATTGTTCTCGAATTATTTAAAAGATCCACAAAATATTGATGTAAACTTTGATTTATTGGCTTCATTGAAGGTTACAAAATTTATAACTGTAAATTTCACAACACAAATGATTTACGATCATGACATTCTTGTCCTTGTAAATTCTGACACAGGCTACCAAGGAAGAAGACTGCAAATAAAGGAGATTGTGGGAATAGGAATAGCTTTTAATTTCTAAAGTATTAAAAACAAAGGCCTTGATTAGATTAAGGTCTTTTTTTTTTGCTCATGTTCAATAGGTCTACTTTTAATATTTAAACTAAAAATAAAAAAGTTTACATTTGTTGAAGCTTAACATCAAACGGTTTCTCAAAATCTAAACTAATGAACATAAAATCACTTTACTTCAACATAAAATCAAATTGGGTTAATTATGTTCTACTGATTTGTCCTATTTACTAATGTGTTTTTTTATTTTTGTTTTTCATATTTTGGTCAAATTACACATTAATTTTGTTCATAATAAGCACATAAGCAAGAACATTTTTACAAGTTTATCTAATGAAAATTGCAATTATTGGGTCTGGAGGAAGAGAATTCACAATTGGTTGGAAGTTGTCTCAAAGTAAAAAAAAGCAAGAATTGTTTTTTTTACCGGGAAATGGCGGAACCAACAAATTAGGGCAAAATATTAATATATCATTGTCTAATTTTGAAGAAATTAACTCTTTTATTGTTCAAAATGACATAGAAATGGTTATTGTTGGTCCCGAAGCTCCTCTTGTTGATGGATTGGTTGATTTTTTAGAAACTAAAAATATCCCCAAACTTAAAATAATCGGTCCCTCAAAACAAGGTGCTTTACTTGAAGGAAGCAAGGCTTATGCAAAAGAATTTATGCAAAAATATAATATTCCAACCGCTAAATACAAAGCTTTTAACGCACAACAACTCTCTTCTGCAATAGATTTTTTAAAACAACTTAAACCTCCTTATGTTCTTAAAGCTGATGGACTTGCAGCCGGTAAAGGTGTTTTAATTTTAGATGACATAAAAGAAGCCGAATTTGAACTTAAACAAATGTTTGACGGGAAATTTGGTAATGCTGGCAACACAGTTGTTATTGAAGAATTTTTAGACGGTATTGAACTTTCAGTTTTTGTTTTAACAGATGGCGAAAATTATAAAATATTACCTCAGGCAAAGGATTACAAAAGAATTGGCGACGGCGACTCCGGTTTAAACACGGGAGGCATGGGAGCAGTTTCTCCTGTACCTTTTGCAAATGCTGAATTTCTAAAAAAAATTGAAGATAAAATAATAGTTCCCACAATAGAAGGAATAAAAACAGAAAAAATAAAATACAACGGTTTTGTGTTTTTTGGTCTTATAAAGGTAAAAGACGAACCTTTTGTAATTGAATATAATGTTAGAATGGGAGACCCTGAAACTCAGGCTGTTTTACCAAGAATAGAAAACGACTTTGTTGATTTATTTTTAGCAACGGCCAATAAACAATTAGATAAAATCAACTTAAATATTTCAGACAAACACGTAGTTAGCGTAGTTGTAACATCTGGTGGATATCCTGAAAATTATGAAAATAATTTTGAAATTACAGGCATTGAAAATGTTACAGAATGTTTAGTTTTGCAAGCCGGAACAAAGTCTGAAAACAACAAAATTTTAACTTCAGGCGGTAGAGTTTTGGCTGTTACAGGATTTGGGAACTCAATTGAAAGTGCAAGAAAAACAGTCTATTCTGAAATTAAAAAAATTAACTTTAATAAAATGTATTTTCGTAAAGATATCGGATTAGATTTATTATAGTCCGATTTTTTATATATAAAAAATAATAAGCAGATGAAAATTTCAATAACAACAAAACTACTTAAATCAATTGATTTAGTGATTTTAGCAAACAAAAAGTCAAAATTTGAAGATTTTGAACTTAGTGAAGAAGAAATAAAATTCATTGAAAGAAAAATAAAAGATGAAGAAAAAACAATAAAGCTTAATAAACTTGACAACGAAATTTTTATCCAAATTGTTGATGAAGAAAAAGCAGCCTACAAAGAAGCAGAAAGCGTTAGAAAATCAGCTACAGGTATTTGTAAATCTTTAAATAAAAACAAGAAAAAAAATGTACTTGTTGTAAACAACAATATTAAACCTATCTATACTGTTGCATTTGTGGAGTCTTTACTACTTAGCAATTATACTTTTAATAAATATTTTACCAAAGATGTTGAGAAAAAACAAAACACTCTTGACTCAATTCAGGTTTTAGACAAAAACTTATCAAACAAAGACTTAGATAAAATTAAAATAATTATTGACGGTGTTTATATTGCAAGAGACCTTGTAAATGAGCCTTTTTCAGGACTAAATTCAGTCGATTTGGCCAATAAAATCAAAGAAATTTCAAACGAATCCGGTTTTAATCTTGAAGTTTTAAACAAAAAACAAATAGAAGCCCTAAAAATGGGTGGTATTTTGGCAGTTAACAGAGCAAGTGAAATTCCTCCAACCTTTTCAATTCTTGAATGGAAACCTGAAAAAAGAAAAAACTCAAAACCTATTATTCTTGTAGGCAAAGGAATTGTTTTTGATTCAGGAGGTTACAGTTTAAAACCCGGCCAATATATGGAAGATATGAAATCCGACATGGCGGGAGCAGCGGCTGTTATTGGTGTTTTAAGCGTAGTCGCAAAATTAAAACTTCCCGTTCACGTTATAGGATTAGTACCTTCTACTGATAATCTTATCGGCAAAAACGGATATGTACCGGGAGATGTTTTAAAAATGTACAATGGCATGACTGTTGAAGTACTGAATACCGACGCAGAAGGAAGACTTATACTTGCTGATGCTTTAAGCTATGCAAAAAAATATAACCCTGAATTAGTGATAGATTTGGCAACTTTAACAGGAGCAGCAGCAAGAGCTATTGGCGATTTAGCTTCGGGAATGATGTCTAATGCAAGCAGAAAAGTTACAAAAGCATTACATAAAAGTGGAAAAAAAACTTACGAAAGACTAATGGAATTTCCTCTTTGGGAAGAATACAGCGAAATGTTAAAATCACCAATCGCAGATTTAAAAAATATTGGCGGAATAAACGCAGGGCATATTACTGCTGCAAAATTTTTGGAGAATTTCACAGATTATCCTTGGGTACATCTTGATATTGCTCCAAACGCTTATTTGGAAAAAAACAACGATTACAGAGGAAAAGGAGCAACCGGAATACCTGTTCGTATGTTAGTACACTTTATTGAGAATTACATCATATAATTATTTATGGAATATACAGCAAAATCAATTGCAGAGTTACTTTCAGGTCAGGTTGTAGGAAACCCAAATTGCAAAGTAACAACAATATCAAAAATAGAGGAAGCACAAAAAGGTTCATTAACTTTTCTTGCAAATCCGGCTTATGCTAATTTTTTAATTACAACTAAAGCCTCAATTGTTTTAATAACAAAAGAATTTATCCCTAAAAAAAAAATAGACCCAACTCTTATTGTTGTTGAAGATTCATACAAAGCTTTTGCGACTTTGGTAGAAATTTATCATAAATTTAAAAGTGTTGAATTGTCAGGTATCGAAGAGTTCTCTTTTATCCACAAAGAAGCAATAATTGGAAGCGATGTTTATATTGGTTCTTTCTCTTACATTTCCGCAAATGCAATTATTGGTGATAATGTAAAAATATACCCACAAGTTTTTATTGGCGAAAATGTTGAAATAGGAGAAAATACTTCTATTCATCCCGGAGTTAAAATATATCAGGACTGTAAAATTGAAAGAAACTGTATTATTCATTCGGGTACTATTATTGGTAGCGACGGATTTGGTTTTGCGCCCCAAAAAGACGGAACTTTTCTAAAAATACAACAAATTGGAAATGTTGTTATTGAAGAAAATGTTGAAATAGGAGCAAATAATACAATAGACAGAGCCACAATTGGTTCAACCGTAATAAAAGCCGGAGCAAAACTTGATAATCTTATTCAAATAGCCCACAATGTAGAAATAGGAAACAATACCGTTATTGCTTCGCAGGCAGGTATTGCCGGCTCTACAAAAGTTGGAAAAAATTGTTTAATTGGAGGTCAGGCTGGCTTTGTAGGACACATCAAAATAGCAGACAAAACAAATATAGGAGCGCAAGCAGGAGTTGCTAAAAGTATTACCAAAGAACAATCAACTGTAATGGGTGCCCCGGCATTTGACCTAATAAAATTTCACAGATCTTATTCAGTTTTTAAAAATCTACCCGGCCTCAGAAATGAAGTTATTGATCTAAAAAAACAAATACAGGAATTAAAAGAACTTATCAAAGGCTCTAATAATGAATAGATTAAAATAGATGTTTTTATTTTTGTGAATTTTATCTATTTTTAGCCCCGATTTTAACAGTTAAAAAAATTGTAATGACTGAAAAACAAAAAACAATTTCAAGAGCAATAAGCTTAGAAGGAGAAGGTTTACACACAGGACAATATGCTAAACTTACTTTTAATCCTGCTCCTGAAAATTTTGGAATTATATTTAGAAGAACAGATTTAGAAAATCGACCTGAAGTAGAAGCTCTTGTTGAAAATGTTGTTGACACATCAAGAAGCACAAGCATAGAAAAAAGCGGTGCAAGAATAATAACAGTAGAACATGTTTTGGCTGCAATTTATGGCTTAGGAATTGACAACTTACTTATTGATATAAATGCTATTGAAACGCCTATTTTAACAGGAAATTCAAAACCTTTTGCAGACGCTCTTTTAAAAGCTGGCATCGTAGAACAAAAAGCAGAAAAAGAATTCTTTATTATAAAAAAATCTTTTACATATTCAGATGAAGAAAAAGGAATTGAACTTATGACTTTTCCTGACGATGAATATAGCGTTCACGTTATGATTGATTACCATTCTGCAGTTTTGGGTCACCAATATGCAACCTTAAATGAATTGAGTGAGTTTGAAAAAGAAATAGCTCCTGCTAAAACTTTTGTTTTCCTAAGAGAACTAGAATTTCTTCATGATAATAATCTTATAAAAGGAGGTAGTTTAGATAACGCATTAGTTATTATAGAAAAAGGTGTTAATCAACAAGAACTTGACAGATTAGCCGACAAATTCAACAAACCAAGAATGAAAGCGATTGATAAAGGAATTCTAAATGAAAAAGATTTACTTTATTCAAACGAACCTGCACGTCATAAATTATTGGACTTAATTGGCGATTTAGCACTAGTCGGAATGCCTATAAAAGGAAAAATTTTGGCTACACGCCCCGGACACGCATCAAATGTCGAGTTTGCAAAAATTATTCGTCAGGAGATAAAAAAACTGAGAATTAGAGGTAATGTTCCGGATATTGATATAAACGCTAAACCGGTATATGATATCAATCAAATAAAAAGATTACTTCCTCATCGTCCACCTTTTTTGCTTGTTGATAAGGCAATGAGGATTGATAAAAACGGAATTGTTGCAATTAAAAACGTAACAATAAATGAACCTTTTTTCACAGGACATTTTCCTGATGAACCTGTTATGCCGGGTGTTTTAATTGTTGAAGCTATGGCTCAAGCAGGAGGAATTTTAGTTCTGCACGGTGTTGACGAACCGGAAAAATATTCTACATACTTTCTTAAAATAGATAAAGTAAAATTTAAAAGAAAAGTTATTCCGGGAGATACGCTTGTGTTTAAATGTGAGTATATCAGCCCCATGAAAAGAGGAGTTGTTACAATGCACGCAGAAGCATACGTTGGAACTGAATTAGCATGTGAAGGAGATTTAACTGCATCAATAGTAAAAAATAAGTAATTATGATTCATCAATTAGCATACGTGCACCCGGACGCAAAAATTGGAAATAATGTTGTTATAGAGCCTTTCTCTACAATTGCTGCTGATGTTGTTATTGGAGATGATACTTGGATTGGCCCTAATGCTACAGTTATGGATGGAGCCAGAATTGGGAAGAAATGCAGGATTTTCCCGGGAGCAGTAGTTTCTGCTATTCCACAAGATTTAAAATTTGCCGGCGAAATAACAACAGCAGAAATAGGAGATAATACAACGATAAGAGAAGCTGTTACTGTAAACAGAGGTACAAAATCAAGAGGGAAAACAGTAGTTGGAAACAACTGTCTTTTAATGGCTTATGTTCATATTGCTCATGATTGTGTTGTTGGAAATAATACAATTATTGCAAACTCCGTACAAATAGCTGGTGAAGTTGAAATAGGAGATTTTGTTATTTTTGGTGGAACTTCGGCTGTTCATCAATTTGTGAAAATTGGAGACCATTCAATGATTTCCGGCGGTTCGCTAGTTGGAAAAGATATTCCTCCTTATGTTACTGTTGCCCATACTCCTTTAGCTTATGTTGGTTTAAATTCAATTGGCCTGCGCAGAAGAAACTTTTCAAATGATGAAATAAACTTAATACAAGATATTTACAGAATAATTTTCCAATCCGGCTTAAACACTTCAAATGCTGTTAATAAAATAAAAACCGATATTGAAAATTGTGAAGCCAAAGAAAATATATTAAATTTCATTGAAAACTCTAATAGAGGTTTAATAAAAGGATTTCTGCCAAATAAAGAATAATATCTAAAGATAAATTGAGAATATTGTAATTTTTTTTGGAATCAGTCATTCCAACAATGTATAAAAATCGAATAAACGTATGAAAAAAGGTATTGCTCTATTAGTTTTTATATTGTTTCTTTTTTCGTGCGCACAACAAACCCAACCTCTTACAGGTGGCCCACAAGACACAATTGCTCCCGAAGTTGTTAAAAGTATACCTGCTTTCAAAGACACCGGTTTCAATAATGACAAAATAATTATAAAATTTGACGAATATGTACAACTAAACAATATCGATCAAAATTTTTTCGCTTCTCCTCCATTTGCAGAAAAACCAAAATTCAAATTATCCGGCAAAAAAATCATAATTCATTTCAAAGAAAAATTAAGAGATTCTGTTACCTACACACTAAAACTTGGAAATGCGATTGTTGATTTGAATGAAAAAAACGCACTAAAAAACTACAAATTTATTTTCTCTACTTATTCTGAATTAGATACTCTAAAAATATCCGGCACTCTGATTGATGCCTATACATTAAAGCCCATTAATGGAGGCTTAGTTATGCTTTATGATAGAAACAAAGACTCATTGCCAATAAAAGAAATCCCCTTATATGCAACATTGACAGATACAACAGGCAAATTCGAATTCACAAACATAAAATCTAAAAATTATAAAATATTTGCACTTTTGGACTTGAATAAAAATTATAAGTTTGACGAAGACGAAAATCAAATTGCTTTTCAAGATTCTTTAATTTTACCATATGCTAAACTATTCACTAAATACGACACACTAGATTCCGGAACGGTAGTTACTAAAATATTAAACGACACAACAATAAATGACACATTAAGAGTAGATTCAATTGTTGTTAGTAATTTTACAGAATTTTATCCAAATGAATTAAGCCTGTTTTTTTACACAGAAGAAGGAATAAACCAAGAAATTAAACGAAAAAAAAGAACTGTTAAAGGAGGCGTTAAGTTGTTTTTCACAAAACAATTATTTAATGATTTTATTGAAATCACTCAAATTGACAAAACATCCGATAATGATTTCAAACACATTTTTGAAAAATTCCCTTCAAAAGACTCCGTTTTTATTTGGTTTCAAAATCCTGCTTTTTATGAAAAAGATTCTCTTAAGTTTTCAATAACCTATTATTTAAACGATTCAATAAAAACAACCGACACTCTGGTTTTCTCAGATTACGATTATGCAACGGATTCTCTTCCTTTATTTTTAAAACCCTTAAAACAAAGTATCAGTATTTCTTCTGATTTTTTATTCTCATTACCAAACCCAATTGCAAATATTGACACATCTAAAATAAAACTTTTTAAATCAATAGACACTCTTGTTGCTGATGCAAAAGAACAAAAAGTCTCTGTTTTTAGACCTTCTTATGATAGTTTAGTCTTTGTTTTTTCTCGTCCTACATCAGATAATTTTAGTGTTGTTTTTGAAAAAATTGAAAACTCAAAAGACGTTTATATTTGGCGAAAAAACACCACGAACGATACTATTTTCTGTAAAATAACAAGTCGTTCGCTAAGCGAAAAAGACACAATAAAACTATCAGCTTATTTCGACAACATCTTCTTTTTCAATCAATTAGTTGAACATCAACAACAATTTGATATCCCTATTGCATTTCAAAAAACAAAAAAAGTCTACCGCCCGACACAAGACTCTATTTTAGTGACTTTTCAAAAAGATTTACCAAAAAAAACAGAATGCCAACTTTTAGACTTTTCACAAAATGACTATAGTTATTCTTTTTCAAAAAACATCTTGAAAATTAAATTACTTAACAAAAATGCAGTAATCAAAGACACTTTGCTTCTGGCTTTTAATATTTCTGACATGAAATTATTGAACGGAGATAATAAAAAATATATTGATACTGTAAAAGCCATTTTTGTATTCAACAGACAAAAAACTACATTTAGTAGAAGATATTTACGAAGTAAAATGATTTTTGCATTTAATAAACCATTATTAGAAACACCAAACTTAGAACTATTATCTTTCAACCCGCTAAACAAATGGTACACTACAAAAACAAATGCAAACAAAGACACTCTATTTGTAGATATTCATAATGAAAGGGTTAAAAGACTTAACGACATGCGATTAGCAGTGCAATATTATGACATAAATCAACATAACGACACTTTGTATTTTTCTGACACATTAAAACTTAAAATTGAAGACATTAAAAACAACACCGTTGAAATATTAGGTAGAGAAATTTCACTAAAATTAAAAGAACCAGTAAAATTCAAAATCAATAGAGACTCCGTTTTCCTTCGCAGATATAATCTTAGTGCAAATTATATTGCCAGCCATGATTACTTTTTGGAACTAGATTCTGCTGCGTTTAGAGATATTTATAATAACACAAACGATACTTCTAAATTAAGCTTCAAAGTTTTTGCTCCGGAGAATTACGCAACATTGGTACTTGATATCCAGAATATTTGGGCAATTCTAGACTGCGTAAGTAATATCGACACGTCAGAATTTTTTATTTTACCCAAAGGACAGGCTATTCTGGTAATTGAAGATGAAAATTATGAAATATACAAAACACAAAATATTGTTTCTAATAAAATATTAAAAGATGCAACATTTTTGCCCGGAAAATACACACTAAAAATTTACTATGACGAAAACCTTAATAACCGCTGGGATCAGGGAAATTATTTTAAACACATTCAACCGGAAAAAGTATTTATCTATAAAAAAACATTAAACCTACTAGAAGGAACAGAAGAAAAAATAATATGGGATCTTTCTGAATTCATTAAAAACACAAACTAACTTTTTATATTTGTTAGATTTCTCTTTCAAATCAACAAAAAAAAAGAATTTGCAATGTTTTTTTTCAAATTCTTCTTTAAATCTACAATCAGCAAAAAACACAAATACTCTATATCTTTTTATACTGAATAAGTATTTCTTTTTTCAACTCCTCAAACTTATCAAGTTGACAGTTTTTTGAGTATATTCCTGCAAAATCTAACATTGAATTTTGACAATAAAGTTGAGCAAAAAATGATTCAAACAGGTGAAATTTAGACGTGTTTTTTATACCTTTTACCATTTCACAATATTCATCAAAAGAAACAAGACCCGGAATTTTTACAAAAAACCTGGAGTCTACTTGACTATCCTGATAAATACCGTCAAAAAGCTCTTTATATTCTATATATTTTTTATAAAAAGCAATAGTATCAAAAGACTCAATTTTTTTATCCTTTACAAATTCAACTCCTTTATTATTCAATGCACTTACTATCTCGTTAATATGTTTTGCATCAGTTGCTTTAAAACGAATCATTAAGGTTGGTTTGTTTTCAAAAGTAATTTGTCCGGGACTTAAATGCAAATCACATTTAAAATCACGAGAGAGCTTAATGGATTCTCTAATTACTACGTCCTGAAAACAAGCAGGGCTTTTTTTGACAATTAAAAACAAGTGGAAATCTTCTGATTTTTTCTGATCGTGCAAAAAGTTTCCTCTTGAATAATATCCTTTGGCTTCGCCTGAGTTTAAGAGTAAATATTTGAATTCATCATCAAGATTCAACCTGTTGAGCTTATAACTTCTTGTTATACAAGTCAGTCCGCTAAATTTTATTTTATCCATATTCAAAGTTTTAAAATGACTATTAATATTCAACTTTCCAAATATAAGAAAATTAATACACTAATAATCATTTTAAAAATTGATTTTTCAATTAAAATGTTGTAGAACATGTCACAAAAAAATCAATACGCTCTTGCCTTTCGTCCTTCTACATAGTTAATAAACGCAGTGTTTACAACCTTGTTTCCGCCTGGAGTAGGATAATTTCCTGTAAAATACCAGTCACCTGTATTTTCAGGGATAGCTTGATGAAGATTTTCTATCGTTTGATAAATTATTTTCAATTCCGGTTTCAATCCTTCCGGTGTCAGAATTTGAGCAATTTTTTCTGAAATTTCTCGTGCAGAAAATGGCTCGTAAATTTCTTTTACGAAGTTTTGTATTTCTTCTTTTGGCAAATGTTTTTGAGCCAACGATTTTTGATATATTTCGTTGATTACATGTCCATGTCCCGTTTCATTAAGTAACTGAACAGCAGCCTTAAAAGCAATAAAGTCTTCGAGATTAGCCATATCAATACCATAACAATCAGGATACCTGATTTGGGGAGCAGAAGAAACGATAACAATACGCTTTGGATTAAGACGCGCAAGTATTTTAATGATACTCTTCTTCAATGTTGTTCCTCGAACAATGCTATCATCTATAACCACCAAATTATCTGTTTCTTTTACAATACCGTAAGTAACATCATAAACATGCTCTACAAGATCATCACGCTCGTTGTCCTGAGTTATAAAAGTACGCAATTTTATGTCTTTTACGGCTAATTTTTCAACTCGTGGTCGCTCGTAAATAATTTTTGTAACTAATTCCGGCGTAAGTTCTTCCTTTTTTGCAATTAGCTCTTTTATTTTTTTCTCTTTCAAATAATCTTCTACACCATGAACCATTCCAAGGAAAGCTGTTTCTGCAGTATTTGGAATATACGAAAAAACAGTGTTATTCAGATCATTATCAACAGCTTCCAAAATCCTGGGAACGAGTAAATTTCCTAATTTTTGTCTTTCATTATAGATTTCTTTATCAGTACCCCGAGAAAAATAAATTCGTTCAAAAGAACAAGATTTTTTTGTCTGCTGTTCACGAATTTGAGTATGAGTAATTTTTCCGTTTCTACGAATAATTAAAGCTTCTCCACGATCCAATTCTTTAATTTCTTCGTAAGGCGCATTCAAAACGGTCTGAATTACAGGTCTTTCTGACGTTACAACAACAATTTCATCATTTGAATAATAATAAGCAGGCCTAATACCCCATGGGTCGCGCATTACAAAAGCATCTCCATGTCCGATAATTCCGGAAATTACATATCCCCCATCCCATCGTTCGCTTGAATCCTGCAATACACGAGCGATATCAATTTTCTTTTGAATTAATGGAGAACACTCCTTTTTTGATAATCCTTCTTTTCTTAGATTCCTGAATATTTCTTCGTTTTCTTCATCTAAAAAATGACCTATTTTTTCAAGAATTGTAACAGTATCAGAGTATTCACGGGGATGTTGTCCCAGATACAAAAGTTTCTGAAAAATTTCGTCAACATTTGTCATGTTAAAATTCCCCTGCAAAGCCAAAGTCTTTGATTTCCAATTGCTTCTGCGCAAAACAGGATGAACACTATTTATATCATTTTTCCCAAATGTACCATAACGTAAGTGCCCCATCATAACTTCACCGACAAAAGGCATATTTTCTTCTGCCCAAGCTACAGACGGTAATATTTCGTGTTCGGGGAGTATTTTTCTTCGTTCTGTTTCTATCTGTGCAAAAAGGTCTTTTATTGGCTCTGATTTATTTGAACGAACTCTGTGGATATATTCTTTCCCTGGTAAGGAATTCATTTTAATGCTTATTAAACCGGCTCCGTCTTGTCCTCTGTTGTGTTGTTTTTCCATCAACAGGTACAATTTTTTTAAACCCCAATCCCAACTTCCGTATTTTTGATGATAATATTCTATTGGTTTAAGTAATCTTATTAAAGCTATTCCACATTCGTGTTTTAATTGATCTGACATTTTTTTAGATAATAATTAATATTTAATGGTTTAAGTTCATGAAATAATACCTAAGCGAGAACAAATAATTTTAATCGTTTTACAATCTATCCTATTACTTAATCACGACAATAAACCTGTCCTTACCGGACAAATCTTTTATTTTTTTCACTGATTTAAATTCCATTTTAACAAACAAATCAACAGTTTCATCAGCTAAAAACTCATTAATTTCCAGATATATTTTTCCATTTTCATTTAATGATTTTTGTGCAAATTTTGCTATTGCTGCATAAAATATTAACGGTTTTTCATCTCCGACAAACAACGCTAAATTGGGTTCAAAATCAAGAACATTGGACTTCATCAACAATTTTTCAGATTCTCTTACATAAGGCGGATTACTTACAATTAAATCAAATTTCAAAAAATTTCCCTCAAAAATAATTTCATCTGTTTCCAAAATGTTTTGTTGAATAAACTCAACTTCAACCCTGTTTAATTCCGCATTATGCATTGCAGCAATCAAAGCTTTTTCTGAAATATCAACAGCAAAAACATTTGCCATTGTGTTTTTTGCTAAACTAATAGGAATGCATCCACTACCTGTTCCAATATCCAAAATATTATTTTGAGTGGTCAAATATTCATTTTTCAAAATAAAATCAACCAATTCCTCTGTTTCCGGACGTGGAATAAGTACATTTTTGTTAACCAGAAACTTTAATCCGTAAAATTCCGTTTCGCCCAGTATATATTGAATTGGCTCCATTTTTTTCAAACGAATAATTGCATCGTGAAAAAAGTCTAAATTTCCTTCAGGAATTTCATAATCGGATTTTAAATGTAAATCAATGGATGAAAAATGTAATTTATGTTCAAAAACAAGGTGTACAAAGCTCTGGATCTCTGTTTTTGGATAGAAATCTGCTAATTCAGAATAAAACAGGTTAATTGTCTGTTTAGTAGTCATTTAGTTAATTGTTAACTCCGTTTTTCGTTGCAAATATAGTACAAAAAATAAGAATGAAAAGAATGACGTTGAATCTGTTTTTGTCACACTGAACGATAATGAAGAGTCTCTAGCTCAGACAAACCAATTCTTCTTAGAGACTCCTCCTATCATCGGAGTGACAAACCAAATAAAGAACCAAACTATTTATACCAAATTGTTAAAATAATTCCGAGAATTATTTTTTACAAGTTGTTCCCGAAATATTTCGGGACAAGTAATGCCGATTGACT
>JAFGUD010000492.1 GCA_016938685.1 Bacteroidales bacterium
ACCATTTGGGTGATATTTTGAATCGTTTATGATGCCTAAAAATAAAAACTTCCTGTTATTTTAACAAACTCTATTGAATAATTCGGGATAAACTGAATTAACAAAATTGACGATTATTCAATCATTCTATTATTCAACCATTCTATCATTCTATTATTCAACCATTCTATCATTAAGTTATTCTTTTTCTACAGATATGTATCAAAATAGTCAGTCACTTTTTGCATTAAATGAATTCTTTCGCGACCTCTTACATTATGTTCAGAATTAGGATAAGTATAAAAATCAATTTGAACGCCTAATTGTTGAGATTTTAGTAATAAATCCATTGAATTTTGAGGAACTACAACAGGATCTACACCACCATGAATAACAAGAAGTTTTCCTTTAAGTTTTTCAATTTTATTTAATAAACTAGTACTCTCAAATCCTTCTGGATTTGTTTCCGGGGTGTCCATGTATCGTTCGCCGTACATAACTTCGTAGTATTTCCAATCAACCACAGGTCCACCTGCAACAGCAACTTTAAAAACATCTGGATAAGTTGTAATAAGCGAAGTTGTCATAAATCCACCATAACTCCAGCCGTGAACTCCAATTCTGTTTTCATCAACATAAGGAAGTGTTCCAAGAAACTTAATTCCTTCCATTTGATCTTTCATTTCTTCAACGCCACATTGCCTGAAAATTACGTTTTCAAAATCTCTTCCTCTGTCAGCAGAACCACGATTGTCAATCGTAAACATAACATAACCTCTTTGAGCCATGTAAAATTGCCACAAACTAACACCACCAAGCCACGAATCTGTAACTAACTGAGCATGAGGCCCACCATAAACATAAATAATCACTGGATATTTTTTTGTTTTGTCCAAATCAGGAGGAGTAATAAGTCTGTAATAAAGATCAGTTTCTCCATCTGCAGCTTTTATCATTCCTATTTTCATCTCGCCAAGCTTGTAATCCTTCAAGGTATTTTTAGAAATTAACAACTTAGACTCAACTTTACCTTTATTATTGTGTACATCAATTACATTTGAAACATCAGTACTAGAATATTTGTTAATGAAATATTTTTTATCAGTTGTAAAAACTGCATTGTGTGTTCCATGTTCTTGCGTTAAAATATCCAAATTTCCTTTGTACATATCTACCTCATAAATATGACGTTGAATACCACATTCAGCAGTTGATTGAATATAAATTTTACTTTCATTTTCGGAAAAACCGTAAAAATCAGTCACAACCCAAGCACCTTTTGTAACTTGTCTTATTAATTTTCCATCGGTATCATATAAATAAAGATGATTGTAACCATCACGTTCACTGTACCATAAAAATTGATTTTTTGTTTTAGGTAGAAAAATTGCCGGATGTTCAGGTTCTACATATTTGTCGCTTTTTTCTTCAAATAATGTTTGTACAAAATTACCATTATAAACATCGTATTTATTAAATTGTAAATGATTTTGATCTCTATTTAATACTCCAATGTAAATAAATTTTTCTGTCGGATCCCAAGTAATTGAAGTTAAATACTGATCTTTTGGACCTTCTGTTTTCATATATTTGATAGTTCTTGTAGAAATATCGTAAACTCCAAGAGTTACTTCTTCGCTTGTTTGTCCTGTCATTGGGTATTTGATATTTGCCACGGAAGCCGGAAATGTTGTAAAATCAATAACAGGATAATCTGCTACCATAGATTCGTCTTTTCGATAGAATGCTATTAAATTTCCTTTTGGAGACCAAAAAATACCTCTATCTATTCCAAATTCTTGACGGTGTACATAATCAGAACCAAAACTAATATCTTCCTCAATATCACTTGCAACTTTTGTCAATTTTCTTTTGCTGTCAAGCATATATAAATCATTTCCGTTTGTAAAAGCAATTGCATTAGCTTCTTTGCTGTAAAACATTTGGTCTGCTCCTTCATAAGCATCAAAAGAAGTGACTATTTCATTCTTTTTTGTGTCATAAATATATGCAAAATCTCCATATATCTGCAAAAACTTGTCGTTATCAAGCCATTGAATATCATTGAAGTACTTAATTTCTTTTAATCCATTGGCGATAAGTTTTTTATTAACATCAAAAAGTGTTAATAACTTTTCAGGTTTATCATCTTTTATGTCTGCAACGTAGATTGTACTCCAATCTTCAATGTAGGTATATTGATAACTATCACCTTTCCATTGTATCTGACTTAAATCTTCCGGATATAGGCTAAACCACTGATTCCAGACAGCATCTTCCATCGTCAATTCCTTTGTTTGAGAAAACGACAATGTTGACAACAGCAAAATTGCTGTTAAAATTAAATTGAATTTTAATTTCATAATTTATTGATTTTTAGTATTTTGCGAATATTGATTTTATTTGGAAAAGTAGAAATATTAAACAAAAAAACCTAAATTTTTTTATCTTTGCAAACTAATCGGTATGAAGTTCTATCGCTGTGTATTTTTTATACAGAGGAAAGTCCGGACAGCAAAGAGCACCGAACTCTTGTGAAAGAGTAGGCTGTAAAGTTTAAGTAACGCAGAAGAAAATAACCGCCTGAGCTTGTCTTAGGTAAGGGTGAGAACGTGAGGTAAGAGCTTACGAATATTGTTGGCGACAGCAATATTGTGTGTCTTTCGGGTTGCAAGACCATGTAAACCGACATTTTCGGCTTCGGCTGGAAAAATGTTGCTCGCATTTGTCGGAGGGTAGGTCGCAAAGATAAATGATAGAAGCTCTTCTTCGGAAGAGTACAGAATTCGGCTTATATTCATACCGGTTTTTTTTATTTAGTTGAAGAGAAATTTAGCCCATAATCCACTCGTAAACAATTAAAATCTGTGAATCTCCCGAAATAAGTTCGGGACAAGTAGTGGCAAAAAATTAAACAAAAAATCTATGAACGTAGCAAAGCATTTTCACAAAGTAATCTGTGAATCTGTGGCAAAAAATATAAATTATGAAAACAATAATAAAAAACGGAACTATTGTAAATGCTGATAATGAACAAATTGCAGATATTTTAATAGAAAACGACAAAATTTCCAAAATAGGAGATTGTTCAAATATTGAGGTTGATAAAACAATTGATGCTTCCGGAAAATTTGTTATTCCCGGAGGGATTGACCCACATGTACACATGCACTTGCCAACTCCTGCAGGATATTCATCAGATGATTTTGAATCAGGCTCAAAAGCAGCATTATTCGGCGGAACAACAACAATTATCGACTTTGTTACACCAGAAAAAGGACAATCTCTTGTAGAAGCCTACAAACTAAGAGTTTCCGAGGCTCAAAATGCTCATATTAACGTCAAATTTCACGTTTCTCCTATTGAATGGTTAGAAAATACAGCAGCTGAAATGGAGGAATTAGTAATAAAATATGGTGTTACTTCTTTCAAAATTTATTTAGCATACAAAGGTGCCGTAGGACTTAATGACGATGTTATTATAAAGGTGCTTGAAACGGCTAAAAAACTTGGTGTTTTAGTTACTGCGCATTGCGAAAATGACGAAATAATAAATATTTTACGTAAAAAATTTATTTCAGAAGGAAAAACATCTCCAAAATATCATGCATTATCTCGTCCTGCTGAGGCAGAAGTTGATGCAATCAGACGACTAATTTTATTTGCTCGATACATAGAAACTCCTGTTTATATAGTTCATGTTTCTACAAAAAATGGGGTTGAAATGATTAAAAAAGCACAAAGTAAAGGTTTGCCTGTTTATGCTGAAACATGCCCTCATTACTTGTTGCTCGAAGAATCCGTTTACGAAGGAGATTTTGAAAAAACCGGCAAATATGTGCTAAGTCCACCATTAAGACTAAAAAAAGACAATGAAGCACTTTGGAATGCAATTTCAGACGGAACAGTTCAAACTGTTGGAACCGACCATTGTCCTTTCAATTTAAAAGGTCAAAAAGACAAAGGAATTAATGATTTTACCAAAATTCCAAATGGTGCAGGAGGAATAGAACATCGCATGGAATTATTATATACATACGGAGTAGAAAAAGGGCTTATTTCAATGCAAAAAATTGTTGAAATTACATCTTCAAATGCTGCCGGAATATTTCGATTAAATAATAAAGGTGCAATAAAAGAAGGTTTTGACGCAGATATAGTTATTTGGAATCCTCAAAGTTCAAAAACTATTTCTTTGGATAATCAGCATCAAAACTGTGATTCAAATATTTATGAAGGATTTAAAACAAAAGGGAAAGCTGAAACTGTTATTTTAAACGGAGAAATAATAATAGATAGTTAATAATTGATAATAAATAACAATAGTTCGTTAAAAACTACATAACCATATTATAACCAGACTAATAGCCTGGTTTTTAAAGTTGAGATAAATGACGGATAATCAATAATCTGTGAATCTGTGGCTAAAAAATAATGAACTAATGTAATAATTAAATTTTAAACAAATTATTTGAAATTTTGATAATATAAAAATGAACAAAATAGAAGCTGTAATATTCGACATGGACGGGCTTTTAATAGATTCCGAACCATTATGGCAAAAAGCTGAAATTAAAGTTTTTGGCAGACTTGGCATCAAACTTACTTCCGAAATGTGCGAACCGTTACAAGGAGTAAAACTTGAAGATGCTGTGGAACATTGGTATAATTACCAACCTTGGGAAAATAAAAATATCAAAGAAACTGTAAATGAACTAATTGAAGAGATGAAAATTCTTCTTCAAAATCCAAAAGTTTTACCCGGAGTTTACGATGTCATAAATTTTTACCATAAAAAGAAAATTCCAATGGCTGTTGCATCTTCTTCTTCAATGAGTTTAATTGAAATTGTAGTTGACAAATTAGGAATAAGAGAAAAAATAGATATTTTACATTCTTCTGAATTTGAAAAAGCAGGAAAACCATCTCCTGATGTATTTCTGACAACAGCCAAGTTATTGGGAATTAAACCTGAAAACTGCTTAGTTTTTGAAGATTCAATAAACGGAGTAAAAGCAGCAAAAGCAGCAGGAATGAAAGTAGTTGCTATTCCATACCCTGAAAATTTTGACAGACCTGAATTAAAAATTGCTGACTGGAAGGTAAAATCTCTTTCTGAATGGAAAAAACATCTGTAAAGACATGCCGTGGCGTGTCTCGACGAAAACAAACCAATATCGTATAGTAAAGACACGCTGCGGAGTGTCTCACGAAAATAAATCGCGCATAATAAACAATGAATATACGTAATCAAAATATAAATAATATGAACTACTACGCACACGAAACTGCCATAATTGATGAAGGAGCAGTAATAGGAAATGGAACAAAAATATGGCATTTCTGCCATGTTATGGGAAATTCAGAAATTGAAGAAAATTGTTCTCTTGGACAAAATGTTTTTGTTGCAAACAATGTAAAAATCGGCAAAAACGTAAAAATTCAAAATAATGTATCGTTGTACACCGGTGTTGTTTGTGAAGACGATGTGTTTTTAGGACCTTCTATGGTATTTACAAATATTACAAATCCTCGAAGTGCAGTTGTTCGCAAAGGACAATATGAAAAAACATTAGTTAAAAAAGGAGCAACAATTGGAGCAAATGCAACAATTGTATGCGGTCATAATGTTGGAGAATATGCATTTATTGGAGCTGGAACTGTTGTTACAAAAGATGTTCCTGACTATGCTCTTATGGTTGGTGCACCGGCAAAACAACTTGGTTGGATGAGTCGTTACGGACATCGTTTAAATTTTGACGAAAACAGAGAAGCTATTTGTCCTGAAAGTGGCGAAAAGTATATTTTAGTGAATGGAAAAGTAGAATTTAAAGGATAAATCAAACAAAATGAAACGTTTATTATTTATTTTAGTACTAATTTTTTCAATCAATATTTCTTTTTCACAGGTTCATGAAATTATTTATGGCGATACAACTGTGATGGAGCAGTTTATATTTTTTAGTTTTGAAGAGGGACTTGATGAAGAATAAAATTCTTATCATTTGCCAGAAAATTTAGAAGATGGTACTTGGAAAGTATATTATACTGAAAAAAAAGAACAGTTAATGTTTTTAGCCAATTATAAAAATAATGTAAAACACGGAAAATGGATAGAATGGAACGAAAATGGGAATAAAATTCGTTCGGCTTTATATAAATATGGAAGAGAAGTAAGAGATACTTCTTGGTTTAATGAAAATAACACGGTTATAATACGTTATTTGGATTATCAAAAATCTTTTTTTACAGCTAGTATTTTTGAATATGATAAGAAAAAATTTAAAACGGTTTTTTATAATAAGAAACAAACGGACTCAAATTGGTATGAATCAGGAGTTTTGCAATTTGTTGATTTTGCACACGAATTGAAAATTGTCGATAAAGTTGATTATAATGATGAATTTGAAAAATGCACTTATGACGGCTGGTTGCGGTGGTTTTGTGTAGCAAAGCGGAACAAAACTACCGCAGACGGCTGACATTAAGTGCTATGATATGTGCATAATTCAATTGTGTCTTTTACACAAATAGCAAATTAATTCTATATTCATAAAAAATAAAAATTCATTTATCTAACCATTGTTTAAAAAGAGCTGTTTTGTCCTTACCTACAATTATGTTTTCCGTTGATTTTGGTTTTGTTTCAATTAATAATTTGTTATTAAAATACTTATGAATTTTTACTATGCTCTGAATATTTACTATAAACTGACGATTAACTTTAAAAAATATTTCGGGGTTAAGTTGTTCCTTCAAACTTTCTAACGAAAAATTCAGAGGGTATTCTCTTTTTCCAAAAGTTACCGCAAAAGTAATTCCCTGCATACTGTAAAAAAGAGCAATTTCTTCAATGGGTAAATGAAAAAACGACTCGTTAGCCTCTATCAAAAGTCGTTTCCGGTATTCTTGCTTTTCATTTTTAATTAAAGCAGCCAATTCCGAAAAGTCAACAGTTGAATTCTTTTCTTGAATAAATTGCTTATTGTATTGATTATACTTTTCAAAAGCAGCTTGTAATTCGTCCTTTTCAACGGGTTTTAACATATAATCAAGACTATTGACTTTGAATGCCTGCAAGGCGTATTCATCGTAAGCTGTTGTAAAGATTATCATGCTGTTAACTTTCACTTGCTTAAATATTTCAAAGCTTTGTCCGTCTGATAATTGAATGTCTAATAAAACGATATCAGGGTGTTCGTTTTTTTGAAACCATTCTACGGCTGATTGCACACTACCGATGCAGGCAATAACTTCTGTTTCAATGTCAATTTCCTGCAAAGTTTCTTTGAGCAAACGTTGAGCAGGCAATTCGTCTTCTATAATTAATACCTCTATTGCCATCGTTTATTCTTCAATCAATGGAACTAAAACTATAAATTCATTGTCGTTTTTTTTAATTTCAAAACCATCCTTGTTTAGCAGGGAGTATCTGTTTTGTAGGTTCGACAAACCTGTACGTGTAGAGCTAATATCATTTTTAGGATTAAGATTATTGCTGACTATCAGGTTATTTTGTGTTCCTGACTTTATCGTTATATTTAAAACATTTTCTTCATTGGCAATATTGTGCTTTGTTGCATTTTCAACCAATATTTGAAGTGTTAGTGTTGGTAGTTGCTTCTGTAAATCATTGTCTGCAATATCAATTGAATACTTCAGGGCTTCGCCAATTCTTACTTTGTGCAAAAAAATGTAGGATTCAATAAAATCCAATTCTTTTCGCAAGGAAATAAGGTCGTAATTTTTGCTTTGCAAAACATAGCGATATACTTTCGACAGTTTACGTGTAAACTCCACTGCAACATCGGGATTGTGTTTTATTTCGGAAACCAAAACGTTGAAACTATTGAACAGAAAATGCGGATTTACCTGATTTTGCAAGACCTTGTAATCAGCTTTAAGTTTTTCCTGCATGTAATGCTCGGCATCTAATATTGAGTTTTGCCATTGTTTGAAGAAGTTTATGGCTATGGATACACTAATAAAACCCAACATTAAAACAATAGAGCCAATAAAAACAATAACGGAAGCGGGCGGATAAACCAAAGATTTGCCATTATAAAAATACCAAATGGTAAAGGGTATGCCCATTGTAATAAGAGACCAAATTATTATCAGGGCAAATTGAATAATCAGTCGCTTTTGTGGAGATGAAGACCATGGCATTTGTTTATTCAAAAAGCGGTCGAAAAATAAACAACCTTCTGTATTTAAAATAAATATTAATACGTATGGTGGTATGAATTTGATTAATGCCGGTGTGAATGTAATATCATCCGGCATTGCAAAATCAACCAGTTTTAGCACAAGTATTGCATATAATGAAACCAGCACTATTCTGAAAATTATTTTCATTCTGCTTTTTACCATTTTCATTTTTTTCAATTCTATAAAAGTAAATCAAAAATTATTTTGTTTACAATTAATTGCTAACTTTTTTTATTTGAGGTAACAAAACTATGCCAAATTGGAAAAATGGAGCATTTTTCAAGTCAAACTTATTTGTGTTGCTCAATACATCAATTTAAAATGAGAGTCATAATTATACAGGTTCATTGTTTATTATGGGTTATGTTTGGTCCACTCCAGAGTTTTACTAAAAAAACCAACCGACATTTCAAGTTTCATTTTATTACCACTTATACTGATTTCTGTATCGAACCATTCACCACGTCTAATGGCATATATTTTCCCCGACCAACTATTTTTTTTTGGAGTAACTTCTTTTAATATAATTTTTCCATGCTCAACTTCGGTATTGTCTGACGAAATTATTTTACCGTTGTAAACACCGTCTTCTAGTTTTATTTCTACAATGGTGTTTTGGTCGCCTGTGTTCCATTTTCCGGATATACCGGTTTGAGAAAAAACGGTTATGCTGAATAAACTCAACACTGTTACTAAAATCATACTTTTGAAATTTTTCATTTTAACTTGTTTTTAATAGTTTATAGTATATTATTCTTTAATCATTATTTTGTACAAAACAGGAACAATAACCAATATCAAAAGTGTTGATAATGACAATCCTCCAATAATTACCCATCCTAATGGTCCCCAAAACAATCCGCCTTGCAGCGTTAAAGGAAACAATCCGCCAATAGTTGTTACCGATGTAATTAAAATTGGCGTAAAACGTAATTGACCTGCCTGCATAAGTGCTTGGTAAATGCTTTTCCCTTGTTTGCGTTCTTCGTTGGTAAAATCAATAAAAATTATGGCATCGTTTATGACTATGCCTATTAAAGCAATTACACCGACAAAGGCTGTGAAAGAAAAATCGAAACCCGTTATAAACAGGGCATAAAAAGAGCCAATAAGGGCAAATGGGATAGATGCAAAAATTATAAATGGTTGTTTAAATGAATGAAATTGAAAAACAAGAATGGCAAAAATTATCAATATGGCAATAGCTGCTGCTGCGCCAAGTCCTCCAAATGAATCCTCTTGTTTTGCCGTTTCTCCTGCAAGCATATATTCCACTCCGGTGGGCATTTCGTATGCTTTAATTTGTGTTTCAATTTCTTTGGTAACTTCTGCTGTGTTGTATCCACTTTTAACACTGCTGCCTACTATGGCACTGCGGCTAAGGTTGTAATGTGTTATTTTATTCGGACTTTCAGCAAATTCAATACGTGCCAACTGACTAAGCGGTATTTGTTCACCAATCATCGATTTTATATAAATTTTATCAAAATCCTCAATTTTTGCTTTACCATCTAAGGGCAAACTTAATATGATGTCGAGTTCCTTGCCATTGGCTGAATTGAATTGGGATATTGTTGTTCCGTTTAAGGCTGTTCGTATGGTTTTATCGATTGTTGAAACCGGAACACCAAACATGGATGCTTTGTCTTTATTGATAATTACATGCAGGTCGGTTCGCATTCCTTCCAGTTCATTTTCAACATTAATAATTCCCGGATGCTTCTTCATTATTGCCTCTATATCATTGGCTGCTTTCATCAGGTTTTCGATATTGTTGCCATTTAAAATTACTTCCACAGGATATTGTATTACCTGCCCTGACTGAAATTCTTTAATTATAATTTCTGCTTTTGTGTAATCGCTGAACGTGCTTCGCAATCGGGCGATAAATTGTTCAAACTCTTCGAATTCATATTTTTTCAGTTCGACAAAAAACTCGGCATAATTTTTTGCATTATCCCTTGGAAATAGATTGAAATGAATTTTCGGATTACCATTTCCTACATTGCTTGCATATTTTTTAATCTCTGGAATGGTATCTAATACACTCTCAATATATTTGGCAACTTTTTCGGTTTCTTCAATGGTTTTATTCTGAGGAAGTGTGGCTTGTATCATAAACAGCGGCTTTTCAGCTTTTGGAAAGAAACTACTGCCAACAAATAATTGAAAAACACCTACTGCAGACAAAAACAGAATAATAACCGCTGCCAATACAGTTTTTGTGTGGGTAAGCGAATAATGTAGAATTTTACGATAAGGACCTGATATAAAACGTGAAAGCGTTTTTTACAGCTTATTTTCACTATGTTTGGTGTCTTTCTTTCGTTTAAATAATATTGCCATCAACAAAGGCGATACGGTAAGGGCAAGAATTACCGATACGGTAAGTGTGGCAATTACAGTAACCGGCATACTTTTTATAAAATCGCCGGCAGCATCGGGCAACATAACAATGGGAATAAATGCTGCCAAAGTTGTTAGAGTAGAACTGATTATAGGATAAGCCACTTGTTTTGTGCCTTTTATGGCAGCTTCTTTGCTGCTAAGTCCTTCTTTAAGATAGCGTTCGGTATTTTCAACCACTACAATCGAATTATCTACCAACAAGCCGAGTGCAATAACTAATGCCGCAATTGAGACACTCTGTAAACCAAAGCCTGCCAAATCCACAAATCCTAAACCAATTAGAATAGATGATGGAATAGCTAATATGATTACCAAACTCGATTTGAAACCAATGGCGAGCATAATTACAAATCCAACCAAAACCATTCCCTGTAAAAGGTTGTTTATAAACCCATTAATACTTTTTTCAACGTTTTCGGCTTGATTATGCACATAATAGATTTGTATATTCTCCGGTAGTGTCTCTTTAAATTCTTCAATAATTATTTTAGCTTCATCAATGATATCCAGAACATTAGTTTCACTTTTTTGTTCAGCAGTAAGAAAAATGCTGCGAGTTCCGTTAAATCCTGCAAGGTATTTGTTTTCTTCATAATCGATTTCTACATCGGCAATATCTTTCAGGTAAACCAACTTACCTTCGACTGAGCCGACTACTGTATTTTTAATTTCCTCCAACGATTCGTAAGTGCCGCTTGTTTTTACGTTAAAACTGTTTTCGCCCATTACAAGCTCACCTCCCGGTATGTTTTGGTTGTTGGCATTAATAGCATTTTCAATATCATTAACACCAATGCCCATGTTTACCATTTTGTCGGACTGCATTAATATTTTAACTTGTTGTTCTGGAAGTGCAAGAATATCAACATTTTTAATTCCCGAAACTTGTTCCAATTTTTTTTCAAGGCTTTCTGCCCAAACTCTCATATCGCTAAACTCAGCTGCTTCTGAACTAAGTGCTAATTGCAATATTTTAGTATCTGTAGTTGTTTTTTCTGTAAATTTTATCTCACGTATCCCCTCCGGCAGTTCAGTTTTTACCTCATTCACTGCCTGTACAACATCGTCGTATTTATCGTCAAAATTATAATTGCCATAATCAAAACTTACATTTATATAAGCAAAACCATTACCGGCAGTCGATTTTATTTCCGAAATTAGTTCTAAGTCGTTTACTTCCTCTTCAATCGGGTTTATAATTAACTCTTCCATATCACCGGGTGAAGCTCCCGGATAAATTATAGTAACTACCGCTCCGGGTTGCGCAGCAGGCGGGTCTTCGGTACGTGGCATAGTTAAAAAGGAATTCAGCCCCCATATTAGCAGAACTGCAAATACAATAAGTACGAATTGATAATTATTGATTGAAAATTTTGGTAAATTATTCATGGTTTCTTAGATTTTAATGAATTGTTTTTACAGAAATACTGTCTCCTTTTAGTTTCGCAAACCCTTCGACAACTATTTTGTCGTTTTCAGAAAGACCGCTTGAAATAAGTAACTTATCGTTTGTAATTTTTATGATATGAACATTCTGTTTAATTGCCAAATCGTTTTCAATTTTATAAACTACCCCAGTTTTACTGTTGGCTTGCAACATCGCTTCAATAGGTATTTCAATATTTCGGTTTACTTTTGATGATGTAATTATTGCACTTCCGATAAAGCCCGATTTTAATTGATTTTGGGGGTCATTCACTTGAATCTTGACCTCATACGTTCCTGTTGTTGGGTCTGCCATTCCTGCTATCTCAATTACTTTTCCTGTAAACTCTGTTTCATGAAAAGCATCAAAATTAAGAGTTGCTTTGTCGCCAATTTCAATTTTAACCACATCAACATCCGAAATATTAGCAATAAGTACTTTCCCTTGATTTTCTGCACCAAAAACAATGATTGGATTTCCTGCTCCTGTTATTTCATTTTCCTTTACCAATATTTTTTGAATAACACCATTTGAAGGGGCAACAATTTTAGACATACTCTGATTGAATTGGGCTACCTGTAAATCATGTTGGGCACTTTGAAGTTGACTTTCTGCATTTTGTAATTGTTCAAGTGTTGCCACACTATCGGCATATAATTCCTTTATCCTGTTGTAGTCACGTTCTGCTTTTTCTACGGCTATGTTCGCTTGCGATGTTTTGGCTTCAATTTCATCAAGTATTAATGTGGCGAGCAATTTACCTGCTCTTACACGCTGACCTTCTTTTACATAAACCGCTTCAACAATACCTCCTGTTTTAAACGAAAGTTTGTATTCGTTGTTGAAAGACAAACGACCTGTTGTTCTTATCTGTTCGGAATACTCAACTGTTTTTACTTCTATTACAGAAACTTCCGGAAGAAAATTTTCATCATTTATATTTTCTTCTGCTTTATTCGTTGAACAGCTAAAAATTAAAGCTGAAGACATAAAAAGCAAACCATAAATTAAAATTTTATTTATCATGATGTTTGTGTTTTAAAATTGATAAGTAGATGTTAAACGTTCGAGATTTATTTGTTCGAGTTGATATTCGTATAGTGCCAATATCAGTTTAATTTCAGCATTAAGTAAGTTGTTAAGAGCGTTAGAATAATCCAAATAATTCACCATACCTTGTTGGTATTTTTTTTCGACAAGCGAATAAGTTTTTCGGAAGTTATCTAATTCCTGCTCTGCCAACTCAATGCTTTTTTGTGCCACCTGTATTGAATAGTAGGCGTTTACTACTTCCAATTGAAGCTGACGTTCAAGTTCAAGTTTTTGGCTTTCTATTATTTGGCAATCTATTTTTGCCTGCTGTATTTTCGATTTTCTTTGTCCTGCGTTAAAAATGTTCCATTTAAGGGAAACACCCGCAACGGCTAAATCCGATTCGTTGTCAAATCTGTAATCCTCTCCCTGAAAACCATACTGACCAAATAATGAAACTTCGGGCAAAGCAGCCCCCTTTTGAAGTTTTATATTGTTTTCCTGTATTTCAATATATGTATCCATTTGAGTAAGCTCCTCCCTATTAGAAAGGGTCGTATTTGTAATATCTTGTATATTATAACCGGAAATGATAGGTGCTGCAAATTGCCCTGTATCAATATCGCTATCAAAATCCCTGTTGAGCAGAAAATTAAACCATAAAGTAGCTAAAACCCTGTTTTTATCAGCTTCGACAAGGTCTCTTTCCACTTGCATTATCTGCGCTTTTGCCGCATATACTTCGTCTATAGTAATTTTATCATTGGCAAACAAGCTTTCCCTGAATTTAAGATTTAGTTTTACTATCTCTAGTGTGTTACTGTATAGTATATAAATTTGTTCAGCCTGCAAATATTTAATATATGCCTCTTTTACTTCCTTTACCAATTCACGTTTATAAATTTCAACATTGATGCTTTCTACCGTGGCTAATCCTTGTTTTATCTTATGATTTTGTATAATTGCAGCATTAAAAACCGGCATTCCGGCTTGCAGATAGGTTTCTTGTTCTGTGCTGCGAATAAGCGGTATTTCCATATTTTCAATTTCGGGATACTGCTGAGCTGTTGGGTTTAGTATCGGATTAATCTGATTAAGATTATTGTATATAGGATTCAGCATATCGCCAAAAGGAATTTCTAATATTCTGCCACCTTCTGCAACAGTATAGCTTGCATTTAATGAAATTGATGGCAAAAACATTCGTTTTGATTCTTTTAATGCTTCCAGACTTTTTTGGTAGGAATATTCTTTTTGCTGAAGAGCTAAATTACTTTCAAGGGCAATCTTGATGTAGTTGTCAAGTATATCACTTTGAGCAAAAATTGTAGTTGTACTTAAAAATACAATAAAAAGGAATAATGTTCTGTTCATCGCAAAAAATGTTTTATAAATTTTATGCAATGATATGGTATTAGCTGTAACTTTTCAGTAATAAGTTACCGAAATCGAATATCAGAGGATAAACACGAAAAACCGGCTTTGAATATTTTTAGGTTGTAAGTTTTTTGTCGTTTTTTTTTGCATTTGCACATATTGGATAGATGTTCAAAGCGAAAAGTATGATGCAGATTGGATTAGTTCATTCTTTTTTGAAGATAGAAAAATTTATCTGAGAGATAGTTCTATTTTTTGGAATGAAAATGGCGAATTATCTAAAAAAATGATCTATGATTTTGATAATAAAGAAATAAAGGAACAAAAATTTTAATAAAATAGCATAATAATCCGTCGATAAAAACAACTTAACTAACTTATTCTTTAAATCTTTGGCTAAAATATTAGATAGTGAAGATAAATACTTGTTGAAAAAACATTTTTTTTTATCTTGCACTAATTTTTCAGAAAAATATCCTAATCTTTCAGCGTCTTAAGATTCAGAATAATTTTTCACTACTTTCAACTCTAAAAACTTTAAGAACTTTACAAACTTTAAGAACTTTAAATACTTTACAAACTTTAGATCCCTACGGGACATGCTTTACAAACTCTAAGAACTTTACAAACTTTAAGAACTTTATAACTCAATAGATATGATTTCATTCAAAGTCAACGGTGTAGCCCGCCAATATGAGGGTGATTTGGAAAAAGATTTACTTAGCTACCTGCGTAACGAACTTCATCTGACTGCTGCAAAAGACGGTTGTTCCGGCGAAGGAGTATGTGGGGCTTGTACAGTACATATTAACGGAAAAGCAAAATTAGCTTGTCGTACTAAAATTGGCAAACTTCAAGATGCTGAAATAGTTACATTAGAAGGACTTGAAACTTTCAGAAAAGAAACATTAGCCAAAACAATGGTTAATAACGGTGCAGTACAATGCGGATTTTGCACACCCGGGTTTATCATGAAAGCCGATTCTTTACTCAGAAGTAACCCAAATCCAACTCCTGATGAAATTCAAAAAGGATTAAAATCAAACATTTGCCGTTGTACAGGATACAAAAAAATTGAATCTGCAATTCTTGAAGCAGCTGATCATTTACAAAATAATCAGGAAGTTGACTTGATAACAACAACAGGCAAATTAGGCGAACCTCAAATAAAATATGGTGCTTACGAAACTGCTTTGGGCGACAGAAGATTTGTTGCAGATTATTTCTTTGAAAATATGGGCTTTGCTGCTCTTAAATTCAGCGATTATCCAAAAGCAAAGGTTCTAAAAATTGACAGTTCTGATGCTGAAAAACTAGAAGGAGTTTGGCGCATTTTCACAAAAAAAGATGTTCCCGGAAGCAATAAAATAGGACTTATCAGACCTGATTGGTCGTTGATGATTGGAGAAGGCGAAATTACTCATTACATTGGTAATGTTATTGCCGGAGTTGTT
Source organism: Bacteroidales bacterium (assembly GCA_016938685.1). Classification (GTDB taxonomy): domain Bacteria; phylum Bacteroidota; class Bacteroidia; order Bacteroidales; family JAFGUD01; genus JAFGUD01. The sequence continues at coordinate 15,889 of JAFGUD010000492.1, forward strand.
GCAGAAAGCGAAGAAATTGCACGAAAAGCTGTTGATTTAATCAAAATTGAGTACGAAGTTCTCACACCGGTTACAGATGTTTTTGAAGCTCTGAAAGATGAAAACAGGGTTCACGAACAATATTCTAATCATATTGATACTTCTGTTTCTAAAATCGGAGATTCCGAAAAAGCTTTTGCAGAAGCTGATTTTATTGTTGAGCATCGCTATGAAACTCAACGTATTGAACATGCTTTTATGGAAGTAGAAGCCGCTATTGCTCTTCCTGTTGATGATGGAATTGAACTGTTATCTGAATCACAGGGAATATACGAAGACCGCAGACAAGTGTCTGAAATACTGGGAATTGACGAAGAAAAAGTTAGAGTAAGACTAATTCCAAACGGAGGTGGTTTTGGCGGAAAAGAAGATTTGAGCATTCAGGGACACACTGCACTTTTTGCATATCTTCTGCAAAAGCCTGTTAAACTGGTACTTACTCGTCAGGAATCTATAAAAGTTCATCCAAAACGACATCCTGTTTTTATGGATTTCAAAGTTGGTGCAACAAAAGAAGGAAAATTAACAGCCGTAAAATTAGAGGCTTATGGCGACACTGGAGCATACATGTCTGTCGGAACAAAAGTTCTTGAACGTGTTGCTGGTCACGCTACCGGGGGTTATTTTGTGCCAAATGTAGATATTAACGCAAAAACAATTTACACAAACAATATTCCTTGTGGTGCAATGCGTGGATTTGGGGCAAATCAGGCTGTTTTTGGTCTGGAATCTGCAATTGATGAAATTTGCGAAATGGCAGGTTTTGATCGCTGGCAATTCCGCTTCGACAATGCACTTGAAGACGGACTTTCAACCGGAACCGGACAAACAGTTTATCAAGTTGGAGTTAAGGAATGTTTATTACAATTGAAAGAGCCTTTTTACAATAATAAATATGTTGGACTTGCCGCAGGAATTAAAAATTCAGGTGTTGGAAACGGCATGAATGATGAATCGGACTGTATTATAACCATTGTTTCGCCCGAAAAAGTTATCCTAAAACATGGCTGGACTGAAATGGGACAAGGTGTGAATACTGTTGCTGTTCAGATGCTTTGCGAAGAAACCGGAATTGACCCTGAAATAATTGAAGTTCAGATTGATACCGAAGCCGGAATTAAAACCGGAATGACAACTTCATCGCGTGCTACTGCATTGCTCGGTAACTCAATTATTGATTCTGCAAAAGAATTTAAAAAAGACCTTGAAAATTCCACTTTGGAGAAACTTGTAGGCAGAACTTACCGTGGTAGATTTGTCTGCGACTGGACAACAAAACCTGGATCAGGCAAAGAAAATCCAATAATTCATTATTCGTATGGATATGCTGCTCAGCTTGTTGTATTAAATGACGAAGGAAAAATTGACACCGTTTATGCTGCTCATGATGCAGGGCGAATTGTAAATCCGATTATGTACGAAGGACAAATAGAAGGAGCTGTTCACATGGGAGTTGGCTACGCATTAACCGAAGATTTACCAATGAAAGACGGATATTTAATCAGCGATAAATATAAAGATTTAGGCATTCTCCGCACAACCGAAACACCAAAAATTGTTGTTCTTCCGGTAGAAGTTGCAGACAGTGTTGGCGCTCACGGAGTAAAAGGAATTGGCGAAATCGGTCTTGTTCCAACCGCCGGAGCTGTTGCAAATGCTTTGTACCAATTCGACAAAATAAGAAGATTTAAACTGCCTTTGATGAGGAAATAGTTATCGAGTTGACAGTTATCAAGTAATAAACCCACTGAAAATCTTTGTTGATTTTTGGTGGGTTTCTGTTTATCTCCTTTGAAAATGTTTGTTTTTTATGTTTTGTAAAAATTCTTTGAAAGCCTTATTATTTTTTTGTATTTTAAGGGTTTTCAGATTAACAGAAGCCTGATATTTTTAGAGCTAACTGATAAAATGACATATTTACTATAAAATCACCTAGTAATAATAGAATACTTATTTTAATAATTATTTTTTAAAATCATTTCACAGTAAAACCAATTCATTATTACTACTTTTCAATTTTTTGATAATTGATATGTTATTGTTTGAAAAATATTGTATTTTTACAATAAATATAGTTGTTCTAAAATAAATCACTGAAAATCACAATATTATGCCAGATTCAATTAAATATTTTGCACACATAAAAGCAAAAAGTACTTGTCCAGATTGTTCTAATCCAATATTTATAAATGGACCAATCGAAAAAGTTAACTGCTCAAGTTGTTTGAAAGAAGTAAAAATAGGCAGAGATACTATAATTGATTATTTTATTTCAGGTTATGAAGACTTAAAAACAAGTCCTATGCGGGAAGCGAGTATTACATATATAGGACACCCATCAAGTTATATATATGGAAATAATCCCCCAAAATGTCCAAAATGTGAAGAGAAAATCCCTACAGAAAATCTTTTTGAAAATGAATCAGAACAGCAATGGAATATTGAGTGTGAAAAATGTGGAAATTTAATTTCTGTGTGTAAAACCCCAGAATGGATAAGGAAAAAAGTGCCGACAGCAAGAATAGTTATTAATGCAGAATTTGAAAGCCAAAATAAAAAATCTAATGACCAAGTTGAACTCAAAGGAATAGTTTTTAGTTGTCCCAAATGTAGTGCCGGCTTAGAAGTTGATGGAACAAAACGAGTGATTGATTGTAAATATTGCAGCAGTTCAGTGTATATTCCCGATGAATTGTGGTTTCGGTTGCATCCTGTTGAAAAAGTTAAAGAATGGTACATTGGTTTCACAAATATCAAGGCAATAATTATTATCGAAAAAAGAAAGGAATTAAAAGATAAAAACAAGATAAATTATAAGAACATTAAAATTCTTAGAACTGAAATTTCAGAAATGAAAGCAGAACTTGAAAATTTAGGAGTTTTCAAAGGAAAACAAAAGAAAAAACTACAAGAAAGCATTGAAAATAAAGAAAATGAAATAATTGAACTTGATGAGACAATCAAAAATATAGTTCGAAAAATAAACTATTTGAATAATTAATGAATAATCAACGTATAGTAATAATTTTAACAATTTTACTAATCTCTACAACAGAATATCCACAGAATTTTGAAATACATTTTATTATTCTTCCGGTAGAAGTTGTGAACTGTGTTGGTGCACACGGAGTAAAAGAAATCGGCGAAATCGGTCTTGTTCCAACCGCCGGAGCTATTGCTAACGCTCTGTACCAATACGACAAAATAAGAAGATAAATCAACAAAGATTTTCGGTGGTTCTATTTGTTTTAAAGAGTTCATTTATATAATTTTGAAAAAATATAATTTGTTAATTATTTTAATCTACTAAAAAAATTCATGAACAAATTTGTAGCATTATTTTTAGAATATTCAAATGTTATATACGTTATAGTAATATTAGTCGCATTGCTTTTTATCCCAATTTTAATTTTTAGACTGAATATAAAATGTCCAAAATGCAAAAAAAAAGGATACTCAAAAATAGTAAAAATCATTAGTATAGATCAATTTTCATCTGAAAAAAAGCAGACAAACAGATATTATTATAAGTGTAAAAAATGCAAACATGAATGGTCTAGTATTAATCAAAAGTTTTTATGATTTTTCTATTTGACATAAAAAAGCCAAAAGTAAAATGATTATTGATACTAATTTTCTCATAATTAAATGTTTTTCTCACAATAATACTCTTCTCCTCCCTCCTACTCTATTTCAGCTTTACAACAGCCCAATAAGCCTGATTTAATTTTCTACGGAAACTGCTTTCCGGTTCTCCTTCGCCGGTAACTCTGTCATCGTCAGCTATCACAAGAACTTTATTTTTATCTAAAATTGTCAATCCTTCTATTTTATGAATAAACCTCAAAGGTGTTTCTTTATCTGCCATTACAATATGTGGCTTTGCACCGGAATTCAACTCTTCTATTGACAAATACCACAAATATGCACCAATACTTTTTGTGTCTTCGCCATGTTCAAAGCTTGTTACAAGATATATTTGCTCGTCAAAAGGACTATATTCTATGCTTGATAAACCAATTGGCAAACTAATTCCGAGTGTGTCGGTTGGAATAAAATCATAAACTCGTTCAATGTTTCCGGTTAATTTAATTTGTTCATTTTCAACCACATAATTAGCGGATAATATAGTAATTGCATAATCAAAATCGCTGTATTTATCTCCAATTTCTCTCACTCCAAAAAGTATTTTATTGCCGGGAATTACAGTTAATCCTTCAATTTTTAGATAACCAGGTCCTTTTGGAAATTTATCAGATTTTAAAGCAGAAACAATTTGCTCTTTAATATCAATTGAATTCATTGCTGAATCATTTGAAATGTGCAATATTCCGCCTTTTTCTATATTTTGGCTATTTACAAAAATTGTGGTATTGTACTTTTCTCCGTTAGCCGAATCGGTTGATGCGTAGGAATACGAACTTGAAAACAGCAGGAATTTTTTGTCAGGCGTAATTGATGATGATTCATATTTATCAATATAGTAAAACAAAGAATTTTTATAATAAGTCCTTGAATTACAGGTAATTTCATCAACAAATCCAAAACTGAACAAAGATGAATTACCATCAGGAAAATCTTTATCATTAGCAACAAAAATCTGATTGTCATAAAAAACCACTGTTGAAGGTTCACATGTATAAGGTCTGCCATTTTCCTGAGTTAAGTTTTCATCAAAACATTCAAAATAGCCTTCCTGAATTACTTCTCCTACTTTACTTTTATTTTGGTTGCAAGAAAATGCAAACGCAATGACTAATAAAAAATAAATTTTATACATATAGTAATTTTTTAATGATTTACTTTTAGTTCTACTTTACGAAAATAATATCTTTTTTAATAAACCTTGATTATTTTCAAAGAAATTACCACAGTCTCTTCATATACTCAGCAGCTTTTCATTGATAACTTAGGACAATTTTTAAGTTTTTGGTTCTCAGCTACAACAAACTTTGTACTACTCCGAAGAATGAGGAGTCTCTTAATCATAAAAAACCAATCGCAGTATAGACTCCTCCTTTCGTCGGAGTGACAAACAAATAAGTCTGTCATTATACTTTTAAGCAAAATTACTTTTGCTTTGCTTTAATTAATGTCATAATTAAAAAATTAAACACATCAATTACGTTCTTAGAGTAGAATTATCAGACGATATTTCACTTAATAAACTTAAATACTTAGAAATAGCTTCATTTTTATTTCTATCTAATTTATAATCAATATATTCCGTCAAATAAACTTTTGCATCAAAATTGATTTCAGAGACTCTGTTTTTGAAAAAAAGTAAGGTTTCATCAACGTTTTCAATTCCAAATTTAAAAGCATTATTTAGCTCATTTACAATTTCTTGTGGAATATTTTTATTTGCTGTCCAAGTTGCAAAAACAAAAGGTAGTTTAGTGAATTTTTCCCATTCAGCAGATAAATCATAAACAAAATCATAATTATTTAACACATTTAAAGCTCTGTCTCCAATAACAACTCCTGCAGTATGTCCTTTGACTTTTCTCAAATAATCCTCATCAGCCTTTTCCCAAAAGGGAGAAATTTTCCAAAAATTTTGAGCCAAAATTTTGGCAAGCATTATAGAAGTTCTTGATTGATAATCGAGTAAAACCGTTTTAATTTCATTAATCGGCACATCAGAAACCAAAAGTACACTTTTAACCTCTCCAATTGCAGCAATACAATAATCTGAAATAATTTGATAATCAGCTATTTCCGGCAAAATTGCAATTGGAACAAGACCAATATCAACTATGTTTTGTTTTAATTTTTGGGCACAAATTGCCGGATAATCAGTTGATATTTCGATTAAATCATTTAAATTTTCATTTCTTTGGATACCGTACAAAAAAGGAAAAGTATTCAAATACGACACCGCAGATATCTTTATTTTGTTCATTTTTAATAATTTACTTCTGAAATAATTAATGCAATATAAAAAAAATTAATGCAAAAATAAGTTTATTTTCAATGTTAATAATTAAAAAAAATGTATTCGTAGTTTTTTAAAAAATAGTGTGTAAATTTGCAAAAAAATGTTTTATGGAAAAATTGCGGGTTAGAGAAAACAAAAAAATAGGATATTATGCGTTCATATTCAAACGATTAGGAAAACCTGCTTTGATTAATGAAAGTTTTGTTTTCAGCACTTCTTTTAACTCAAATAGGTTATCACAAGGAAAAATCGGAGAATTTGCGATTTTTACTGCCGATTTATTAAAAGATTATGATAAAGCAGAAAAATATTTTTTGCAAGCAATAGAACGGGATCCCGAAAACGCTTTCTGGATTGGAAATTATGCAATTTTTATACATTTCTACAAAAAAGATTTCAATCTGGCTGAAGAATATTATCAAAAAAGTCTAAAATTATATGAAGATGATGCTTTTTTGAAATTTAATTACGCTCAATTAGTGCTTTTTTATAAATCAGATTACGATTTAGTAGAAAAATTAATGAAAGAAGTGCTTATGCTTGAGCCAAATAATTCTAAATTCAAATGTTCTTATGCTGCATTTCTATTCAAAGTAAGAAAGAAATTTGCACAAGCCGAAAAACTTTGCGAAGAAGTAATTTCTAAAAATGATAAAAACCCTTCTTGGTTTGCTACTTATGCTCAACTTAAGCTTTTAAAAGGAGAACAAACCGAAGCCAAAAAACTTATTGATAGAGCATTTGAATTAGAGCCTTCTGACGAATTATCTTTAGAACTATGGTTTTATCTTTATGCACATTACGAAGAAAACAGAGAAGAAGCAGAAGCTAAAATAATTGAACATCTTTCAAAAGGAATAAAATCTTTTGTTTGGGGTCTTCAACAAAATGTTGTAGTAGCTATTTTTTCAGGACATCCGGAATCGCACAAACTTGAAGAATACGCAAAACAAATAATGGGCGAGCTGTTACAAAAAACTGACAATTTTACGGAATAAAAATTTTGAACTAATTTATTATTTACAATTATTAAATAAATATTATCGAACTAAAAATCAAACATATACAAATGAAAGGAATTATTCTGGCAGGAGGCAGTGGAACAAGACTTTATCCGTTAACAAAAAGTATTTCAAAACAAATCATTCCAATTTACGACAAACCAATGATTTATTATCCTTTATCGGTTTTGATGTTGGCAAATATACGTGAAATTTTAATCATCTCCACTCCACAAGATATTGGAATGTATGAAAGATTGTTAGGCGATGGTTATGATCTTGGCTTAAAAATATCTTATGCAATTCAACCTTCTCCTGACGGTTTAGCGCAAGCATTTATAATTGGCGAAGAATTTATTGGTAATGACCATGTTTGTATGGTGTTGGGCGACAATCTGTTTTACGGCTACGGACTTTCAAAAATGTTGGAAGAAGCCGCAGAACTTCAAGATGGTGCAATTGTGTTCGGTTATTGGGTAGATAAACCACAAAGATACGGTGTTGCAGAATTTGACAACACAGGAAAAGTATTAAGTATTGAAGAAAAACCAACCAAACCCAAATCTAATTACGCAGTTACAGGTTTGTATTTTTACAGCAATGACGTTGTAAAAAAAGCAAAAAATCTACAACCTTCCGCACGAGGAGAATTAGAAATAACCGACTTAAATCGTTTGTTTTTAGAAGAAAATAGATTAAAAGTTAAACTATTGGGACGAGGAATGGCTTGGTTAGACACCGGTACGCACGAAAGTTTACTTGATGCGTCTAATTATATAGCCACAATTGAAAAGCGACAAGGTTTAAAAATAGCTTGTCTTGAAGAAATATCTTTTAGAAAAGGATATATAACTAAAAATCAGCTTTTAAAACTAGCCGATTCACTCAAAAATAATCAATACGGAGAATATTTATTTAAAATTGCAAACGAATATGGAAAAAACTCAGAAATGTAATTTCTGTAAAGTAAACTTTGTTTTTTTCTTAATAAGATTTATCTTAGCAAATCAAATTTTTTAAAATAAACGTATTAACTAATAATTAAATTATTGATTATGAAAAAATTAGCTATTTTAACTTTATTGATTGCCTTCTTAGGTCTTAACTTTGGTTTTGCCGCTGTAAATTCAACCGATAATTCTAAAGTTCAAACTGTAAAAACTGATGTTAAAAAAGACGGCAAGTTTTTTACAAAAATTAAAAACAAAATTGAAAATAAAGTAGATAAAGTAAAAGAAACATTCAGTATTCTGAAAGAAAAATTACAAAATCAAACACAAGATATCCGTACAGCATTGATTCTTATGGTTATAGGTTTAATTTTTCTAATCTTAGCCGGAGCGATTGGAGGGAGCATAGTTTGGGCAGTCGGAGCAATTTTCTTTTTGATTGGTGCAGTTCTGCTACTGTTAGAAATATTATAAAAAAAAGAGGCTTTTGCCTCTTTTTTTTATTTCAAAACTATATCCTGAATGAAATGCGGAAAGAAATTAAAAAAGGCAAATCCAATAAAAGCAGCCAATAACACAACAATAACAAATGTAAGTATCACGAAGAACTTAGTTCCGGATACTTTAGATTTTACTTTTACCGAAGTCTCAAAAATTTGAGATTGTCTATTATCAGTTAGTAATTTTGAAACTTTTGTTAATATTTCAGTTTTTGTATTATCATCAACTAATTTTTGAGTATTTGCGTTTATTTTAGCAGATTGTTCAGTTAAAGTAGCAATTTTTTCTGCTTGCAATTTATTTTCAGCTTTCAACTCTTCAACTTGCGAATTTATTTCTTTCAATTTAGCCGGAAAATCAACGGTTTTTAAAAATTTTGACAATTCAGCAGTTGAAGAAGCTAATTCAAGATAGTTATCAAGTAGTTGTTGTTCAGATTTCACTTTTTCTTCGTGTCCGTCAATCATACTTGACAGTTTAGATTGAAAATTTGCCATTTGCATTTGTACAAATTCTTTTTCTTCTGTCAAATTTTTATGAGTTTCTTCAACAATTCTATTTATTGCATCTGTATTATTTGATGCAGTTTTTTCGATAAACTCCTGAGTTAAATTTGTGTTTTGATCAGTAAGTTGGCTAAATTTTTCGAGTGTTTTTTCCTCTTGTTTTAATCTATCCTGAAAATATGTAAAAACTGTATTAATTTTTTCCTGAGTATGATTATAAGTCTTGTTCATATATTCAGAAAAAAGCCCTTGAATTTTATCCAAGTGCTCACCAAAAGACTTTTGCAAATCCTTTGAGCTTTCGATAAGAGTGTCGCTCATTTCTCCGGCTTGTGCAATTTTAGCCACAGCTCCGTCAAATTTACTGAGTTCGTCTTGTAATTTTAGTAATTCGTTGTTTATTTGTTCAATCATTATTGTATAGTGTTTGAAATGATTACTAATTTTTAATTTGCAAATATTATGCTAAAATTTAGCGTAATTTATTTGATAATGCAATTGATAATTTTTTATTAAAAGAACTAATCCAATTACTGTGTATTTTCAGAAGAAGATAAGTTTCTACTTTAGATCTGGTTTCAAGATTAAACTTAGAAACTAAATTCAGAATCCAATTTAATTTTTTATCAATATTAGGATTATTTGTTTTTTCTCTGTATAAATTAAGTCCTTTTGCAAGTTTTTCAATAGATTGCGTGATAAGTTCATCATCATCAGCGTAAACCAAAATTGAAGTTAACCCATTTATTATCAGCAAATTACTATTATCAGTATGAGTATTCAAAAGTAATTCTGATGATTTATTCATGTGCAAAAGATCGTCTTTAAAAATATCTTTTTCGCTAAATATTTTTTCAATATAATCAAAATTTTGATCCAGTTTATTTTCAAATTCCAAAATATATTTAGCTGAGAAATAATTATTTAGCAATGGTTTTACATGATTTTCATCTCCTGTATAATCCCGAACAATATTATTGATAAAATCATAAGAATCTTTTCTCTTTTTAGAAATGTACTCATAAGAATATTTTTCGTAAAAATTAACTGCTTTTTCAATTATAGATTGTCCTTTAACTTTTGGAAGTTTTTCGTAAACTTCAAATGCTTTGTTTTTTGTAACAAAAGGCGCAATTTTATGATAAATATGATTGATAATTTCAGTTTCGGTTCTTTTTGTAAAAATTAAAGTAAACTGTTGATTTTGATAGTCAATAATAAAATCCTCTACAATACCAACTGTATACAACTTATGAATAGCGTGCAATGTGTCAAAAAAGTTTCGGAAATTCCAGTAAAGATTTTGTATTTCAACATTAAGTGCTTTGTATTGCTCTTTTGTTAATTCAGATAACTCTCTAAATCCGGCTAAAAAATCATCAACATCAAGGCTATATTCGTAAATATCAATAACCTGATTTAACTTAATTTCAATTTCGTTTTCATTTTTTAGCTTATTGATCAGTTCATTAGCAGCATTATTGTAAAATTCAACAGTTAAGGTTGCTTGTTCTCCCTTTTTTAAACTAGCCCAAATACTATTGATTCCTTCAGAAGACGATACTTCTATTTTATCATCAATAATAAAAAATATTTCTATTCCATTAGAAACAATTTTCTCGATATCAAACCTCAAAAAAGCTAATATTTGATCGGCTAATTCTTTTTTTGAAGACGAAGCCATATTAACAAGAGTATTGCTTTCAAAGTCAATATATCCAAGATTTTCATCATTAAAATCGTAAACATATAATTTTGTCGGCTCAATTTGTGGTTGACTTTCAATTCTTACCCATTGATCAAATGAATACCTGATACGACGTATTAAAATATCGCTAATTGATTCGGTGGAATAAGTAATTCTCGACAATATTTCGGAAACGATTCTAAGTTCTTTTTTTGTGTTGAGATTCAGGGTTTCAAAAATCCGTTGTCTCTGCAATTCTTCATTTGATACTTCGAATGAATATTGCATTTCCCTGAGGCTTCCATCTTCTTCTATTGTAATTTCATCTTGAGTAATAGAATATTTTCCAATACCATATCTCAAAAAACAACTAACATCATTGGAATTATAAAAACGTCCTAATGTTTGAATAAAAGACTCAGTTGAAACGGGAATATTTTGGAAAAAAACTTTTTTTGCATTTATATCGCAACCAATACCAAGAGAAAAAGTAGAATACAAAACATCAACCTCTTTATTGATATATTTTTGGTAATTTTTGAATGATTCACTAGATTTTAAAGTACTGATAGTATGCAATCTATCACCGATTGAACCGCTAAAAAGACCGGATATTAAATCATCATTTTCAAGTCGTTGTTTTACTTGTTTGGGTTTATAACTATATACGACAGATTCTTTATCTATATCTCCTTTAATATCATCGGCTTTTGAATTTTCTAAAGCAGTAATTGAGTCTTCAATATCCGAAAAATATTCAGTATCAACACTTTTAAATTTAAGATTCAAATTACCTACAGAAGAGTCAATTTTAATTGTATTTTGTTCATCAATGTCAAAATTAGCCATCAAATCAAGCACAACGTCATAAGAAGCAGTTTCTGTGTAACAACTTAAAACAGGCATATTTTTATTGTCAAACATTATTCTAAAATTATTCATAACTGTTCCGTACAGAGGCCTGAAATCATGTGACCATTCAGAAGCACAATGAGCTTCGTCAACAACTACGTAACTAATTTTCAGGTTATTGTGAATTGCAGTTTTTACTGTTTGTCTATACTCGGTTAAATGAAGTCTATCCGGTGTAACATAGTTGAATAAAGTTTGTCCATTTTCCAATTTACGAAGTGCTGAATATTTATCAAAAATCTTTTGGGTAGAAGCACTAAAATATGAAGCTGCGTCAATATTCAATTTTCTAAGAGAATCAAACTGAAATTTCAAAGTTGACATCAAAGGCGTTACAATTATTGTAATTCCCGGTTGCAACAAACTTATAAATTTGTACAAAATATCTCTATTTTCCTTTGCAGGTAAAACAGCTAACGAATTATGCGGAGTTAATATCTTATGTATAAACCTTAATTGCAAATAATTAAGCTCATTTTTTCTAAATAAATTTTTGAAAAAATAATTTAAGCTTTCTTTTGTTTCATTTTCAAGCTTTTTTTCTTCTTTTGATTTGTTAGCACGATCAAAAAAATTAAGCTGATAATTGATATTATTTTCTGTGACAAAATTTCTTTCGCCTTCTATGTAGTCTACTGAACGAATTTTTGCAACATTTGTAGAATCTGTTTTTAGTTCCTCAAAATCGAGATTTGATCTAAGCAAAACTGAAAGATCTATTACCAAATCATATTTTTCAGATGAATCAAAATCTTCCAACGGAACAATTTTACCTTGATATAAAACATTTAATTCAGCTGTTTCAAATTCATCAGTGTAAAAAATTGACAAATCAATTTTGGGTAATTTGCGATTTTTTCCTTCTAAATTAAAAAGATGATTAAAAGTATTTGACAAATCTTCAACAGCAAGAAAAGCAGCAGGTACGTCTCTTTCCACAACTGCAATTTTCCACTCTTTAGCTGATAAATGAAGGTTTCCGGCAAGAATATAAGTTAAAATAGTTTTTTGTAATCTTGCAACTGCCAATGGAGTTAGCGCAATTTGCATGGCATTTAAGCCAAAATCATGATTGTAAAGCGGTGATTTATAGTTCTTTCGCAAAATATCAAAATATTCATCAAAAGTAAAATCAATAATTTTTTGAGCTTCCTCATCAATCGTTTCATAATTAAACCCACTCAATTTTGCATTAAGAGACCATTTTAGCGACTTTAAAGCATCGTCAATAATTTCCTGATGTTTAAAATCTTTGTCATGTTCAGAAGTGCTTTCAAAATTAATGGTTAACCCTGAATTATCTTTTATCAAATATGGAAGTTCTACCGAAAAATCAAAAAAGTCGTTTTCTAAAGAATCTTTTTGCGAAGCAGAAATATTTAATCTGTTTTCTGAGTTTTCATAAATATTAGAAATTTTTCTTTTCTTCGTTAAAAGTTGAACAAAAAATTCACCAATATTAACAGGTATAAATTCTTTAAAAAGTGCTTCGGAAATAGTATTATTTTCAAAAAAGGATTTGTCAATATTTTCAACTTTAAAACGCGGATCAATAATATATAAAGAACGAATGATTTCGGGATGCAATTCGTCATTTACAAACTTATAAGTAAAATCATTAAGATCGGTAACCTTGTTAGATTTAATAAAAGTATTAGCAATTCTATCTTCTATAAAAGTAGACGGCAACGTAGGCAAACCTCTGGAAATCAGATTATTAACGACAGCCACAATAGGATCGCTATTTGTAATAGACAAATCACTATTAGCCTGCAAATCAAAATAAGATAAGTATTTTAGCAACTTGCCAATCGGGCTTTTAAAGTCGTTTTTTGCTAATTCTTTAATTATTGGTTCTATAAAATATCCTGCGTGAAATCTTGACATTATTAAGCTTTTAACCTATATTTTAGGTAACTGAAAAGTACAAATTTGATACCACAAAAAAAATTCAACTGTAATTTCACAAAAGTAAAATATTATTAACAAGTTGCAAAGTATTTTTAATAAAATTTTCGCTTTAAAATTCAATTATTTCATTTTGAATATCTTGTTACATACTTATAAATGAGCAACTTTGTTGATTAGCTAATTGCTTAGAATTTTCACTCCAATCAATTTATCATAATTATATAAATTGTCTCGCAAATAAACATATATAACATAATCATTTTCGGTGTCAAAATAATTTCCGTCAATTTTTAAAATTTCACTTTCCGGCTTTAATTTTAGTTCATAATTATAATATCCTTGTTTAACTAATACCGCTTTTTCGTAAACTTTTTTTGATTTATTGTAATTCATTTTAAATTCTGGTAAATAATCCCAATTTGAAAGCTCCCCATAAATATAAACGTCATTATTAGGATATGGATATTCTCTTGGGTAGCTGAAATATACAAAAACATAATCGGCATCATTATCAGGTTCTCGCCCAAGTGAATTTTGAATAACATAACTACCATTTATATCTTTATGAAAAAAATATTTGGTTCGTTCAGGTTCAGGCACCAGGAAAAACGAATAATACGAATCAATTATCTCTATATCAGTAACTTTTTCTGATTCAAAACGAATACTTTGAACATCAAAATATCTAAACTCATTACCGGCGTAGTAGCTGTTTTGAAATGGATCATCAAAAATTAATTCGTTGCCATTTATAAATCTTGGCTTTAAACCAACTTTAGCAATATCCGGGCGATTATTTTGAGAAACAGTAATAGAAACATATTGCAAAGGATTAAATTTATCAAAAATTTGACTTTTAACTTTAAAATTAACTTCTTGATTAGTAGTTCTATACGCACTAATACCAGGCACTTTTACCGATCCTTCTATTGTTGCCAAATTTTCGTAAATTGAAAAACGTTTAGTTAGCACGGTATCCTCTTTTTCACCATCTGCATAAACCATGATGATATAATTTCCTGACGTTAAAAATGAAATATCATCATTTGGAAATTCAACAAAATAATTCACATAATCCTGTAATGTATTAAAAGAATTATCATACTCATATATACGATTATCTTCAAAACCATCGCAATAATCTTCAAAATACAAATCAGATTTTGTCCAATCTGCATTACAATGAATAAAGGTGTAGTAATAACTAAACACTTGATTATCAGAATTCAAATCATCAAATGAAAGTTTTAATCTTTCACTGCTCCCTAAATTAATAATTGGATACGAAAATTGTGTATTAACTGGTTTGAGTTGAACAGTTTTGATACTATCCTGATAAGTTTTATCAAAAAAAACTTTACTTTGAGCAAATGAAAAGTTAAAAATAAACGTTAAAAAAATAAAAGCAATAATTTTGTTCATATTGACATTTTTTTTGTAATTTGCATTAAATTTTAAAAATGTTTTAAGTTAAATAATATCACTTAAAATATAAATTTTGAATATATAAACATTAAAAAATCTGTTAAAAAACAAACGATGAAAAAAATAATATTTATAATCATAGTTGGCTTGTTTGTCTCTTGTATTCAAAAAATACCACCAGATCCACCAATATTAACAGTAAAACCCGATACAAATGTAATAATTTCTCCGATTGATCCTGTAACATTTGTCATTAACGGTTATAGCGCAGAAGATTTAACCAGATTTGAAATTGAAACAACACCATTTTTTTATGCTACCGATTCAGTATTTAAGAGCTTTACTCATGAATATAATTTTGAAGCAACGTTAAATTTTCCTGAAATATTGCCGGGTTTAACAGAAGATAGTATTGTTACTGTTACATTTCACTTATTTGACGGCTTTAATTCTACTCTAAAAACAGTTAAAATGCGAGTGGTTTCAGGTTATCCTATTATTCGTCAGGATACAGCAACACTTGTTTTTGGACATGACACAACAATGTTTTATGCTTCAAAATATGGAGAAGAGTTATATTATATCTCAAACGAAGATTTAAGTATAGACTTTGTATTGGTATATGATAATACTCTTGGATTTGTAATTGCTTCACCAGATGCGTTTTATGTAAGCCAAAAAATGGTTGATTTGTCTTATATTTATACTACAATTGGAAAAAATCACACAAAAATAACTAAATTTTCGACGACAATCGGCTCAGTTACTCCAAAATTTTTATACTACATGACAGTATCTGATGCATACATAAACGACAATGCTGGCAACGGAGTAGGCGAAGAAGATTTAAAAATTGGTGATATGTTGGCATTCAAATGCGGTGACGGCAGAAAGGGAGTATTGCAGGTAACTGATGTAAATCATGCAACTAAAAGTTTGACATTTTTCGTTAAAGTACAAAATAATTAATAATTTTGACAAAAAAAATTATGTCTGAAAATATTATAATAATTTCACACCGAAGATCAGGTACTCATTTATCTATTGACTCTATTCGTAATAATATTTTACCTTATAAGTATAATGATTTTCTGGTACTTAATGAAAATAATCTTGACTCAGAGAAATTCACAGAATTTTGTAACATTGCAGATAAAAAAAACAATGTAATCAAAACACATTTCTTGCCAGACTTCAAGTTATATTCAGCTGATAATGAGCAAATAACAAAGCTAAATAAGCTTTTTAGTAACTCTTTTCTAATTTATGTTTATAGAAACGGTTTAGACGTAATGGTTTCGTTATACGAGTACATGAAAAAATTTAACGAAGAAGTTAATAATTTATCCTTTGAAGAATTTTTAGAAACAAATAATAATTTTGACAATACAGAAGCACAATACAAACGTGAGGAATTTTGGAAATACCATATTCAAGAATGGAAAAATTACAAATTAAAAGATAATATAATGTGGATTAAATACGAAGATTTTATAACAAATTACGAAGGAACAATATCAGAAATCTGCGAAAATTTTAAACTTACAAAGGCCGAGAAAATAACAGACATAAGAATACAAAATACAAAGTCTAAAAATTCAAAAATTGACAAAATAAAAAACATATTAAAAGGAGTTAAAAAAACAAGTGTTTCAGCAAGAAAAGGAATAATTGGAGACTATAAAAACTACTATTCTACAATTAAAATAGACGAATTTCTATCCAAAAATAAAAATTTTTTGAATGAATTAGGTTATAATTTACAAAAATAAAAGTACTTTTTAAAATTTGTAAATTTTACATGAAATTTAAGAAATAAGTTGTTAACAAAATGCAAAATTTGTGTTACAGTTAAAAAAATAAACTGTATATTTGTAGAGGTAAGCTATACAATGCTAAATTTATAAAAATTATTATGCAGGTTTTGAGAAAATATTTCATTCAAATTATTAGCTCTTTACCGGATAAATTTATTACAAAAACCAGTATTTTTTTTAGTATGGAAGTAAAAAATAGAATAAAAAAAATATTTTTTTTTATAGCCTTAATATCCGTTTTAGTTTTGGCTACTATATATATTCTCAAAATTAGCGACACAAACTCAATGAATTCTCAAAGTGGTACAGAAGTAGCAATTGTGAACTACAAAGCAGAGGTAGAAAAATATGCTTCCAATTACGATTTACCTTCGTCTTATTTAATGGCTTTAATTATGCTTGAATGTTCAGGCAAAAAAAACATTAAACCAAGATACGAACATCATATATTTTTAAAACTCCAAAAGTTTAGAGACGGAAAAATCGACAAATTTGAAGATCTTACGGTTGATGACGTTAAAGACTTGTCTGACAAAGACTTAAAAGAAATGGCAAAATCCTATGGACCTTTTCAAATTATGGGTTACAAGTCAATTAAACTTGGCGTAAAAGTTGAAGATTTGCAGGATAAAAATGCAATAGCAATTGGCGTAAAATGGATTAACAACGAATACGGAAATTTACTTAGAGAAGGACGTTTTAAAGATGCTTTTCACATGCACAATACCGGTAAAAAATTCCCACAAAGTGGCAAATCTGAAACTTACGATCCAAAATACGTAGATAACGGTTTGTATTATATACGTTACTTTAGTAATTTGTAAACACATTTTAAAATCTTCAAAATGCTTTATTTATTCCTGATATAAAAACAGCAGAAAATTATCTATTTTTTGCTCTTGCCTGCCGTAATTCCACAAATACAAACTCGCAATATCCTCTTTGTTTTTAATTCTACTTAAGTCAATGTCTAATTGAATATTATAGAATTGCTCATTGCAAGTATTTACATTTTCAAATTCGTTGATTTTATAAGCTTTGTAATAGTAATTATTCTCATTTTTATCTTTTATTTGAAATACTAATCTAAGGTTATTGCTCTCAAAATCAGTGATTTCCAGACATAAACTAACATGAGCATGAATACTATCTATGCTATGTGGATATTTATTGAAATCAATAAAAGTATTGAACATAAATTCAGCATTCGAAGCAAAAATAACAGAACTATCATGTTTGACTTCAGATGTCGAAATATTGGAATTTTTGTAATATTTCAGTATCTGAATATTTTTAAAATCATTTGTATCTATTTTGTTTTCAACCAATAAACTGTCAGAATATTCAGGAACTTTTGTTTTTCTGAATATCTTTATTGAAAAATCATAATTGTTTAAAGTTTTAATATTTGGTTTAGGTATATTCTCATAAATAAGCTCATAAGAGGGATTTTCGGTAAGATATTCAAGCTTTATACGTCCCTCGTTTTGTGCATAATGAGCATCCCAAATAATAATTTCTCCTTCTTTAACATCAGATTGTATTTTCATATAGTCCAGTTGCCATCTTTTTAACTTTGGATTTTCAAAAGGATCTTCATTATAAAAATATGCAAAATAAGGAAAGAAATAATAAACAGTTTCATTTTTATATTCAGTATTTATAAATTCAGTTGCTTGAATAAAAGCCAATTCTTCTCTGTTGAATTTTGCCGGAATAGAATAAATATTAAAAACATCATTGATTAAAATAAAGGATAAAATAACAGTCAATAAATATGTAACATATTTTTTATTAAATTTTTTCGTTAGATAATTAATAGGTTTTAGAGAGATAATTGTAGCCAAAGGAGAAACTCCTGCAATAACTCTAATTAAACCAAGCGATCCACCTAACCCTTTCCACCAAACAAAAGAATGAGCCGCAAAATAGCCTAAAAGTATTGCTATAATCAATATAAAATTGAAATTTTTGCTTTTAAAAAAATTACCTTCTTTTTTAATAACAGTTTTAATTGTTTCAATCAAAACAATAACAATTCCGATTAAAGTCAAAAAAGTAATTGGTAATCCGAATATTTTTCTAGAATTATTAACAAAATGTAATAAATCTCCATGACCATAAACAGGACTCTTTTTTCGATATGGAAATTGATGGATAATCCAAAGGAAATCATCAAAAATAAACATGCCAACGACACTAAAAAACACATAAGCAAATACAATAAAAGGAAGTGCTTTGAATTGTTTTTTCAACACATAAGCAGCAGTAAATATTATTTGCACTACAATTCCTTCGTTTCGGACAAAAATCAGGAACGAAACCACAATTGCAGACCAGATAAATCTTTCTTTTATAAATAGATAAATTGACAAAACAATAACAAATGAAAATAAAATTTCAGTCATACCGGAAAGCATCAAAACAGCGTAAATAGGTGTAAAAACGACTAAAACAGTTGTAAGAATGAAGTTTTTTATTTCAAGTTTTTCAGCAATTTTGCACGAAAAAAAAGCGGTTAAAAGTCCTAAAATAACATTCAAAATTCTCACACCAAAAAGATCAAACTGAGCAAAAGGAGAAGCTAAAATAGTATAAAGAGGTTTTCCCCAATGATCGAAAAATAATTTATGATGAGTAAAAGAGTATTTGCTAATTAAAAAATGTTGAAATTCATCGGCACCTCCAACTGATGTTTCACTGTTTAAAAGAATAATGCCAAATGCAATAAAAATCAGCAACAAAAAAAGAAATTTGAAAATATTATGCTTAAAAATATCAGTCATCAATTTATATGTTTTAATGCAATAATCAATAGAACAAAGAAGCAACGTCCTTATGTTTCCCTTCTATTTTTAGTCCATCTAGAATGAAAGTAGAATTTTCTTCTATCAGTGACATTTGAATAAAATTATCGGCTTTTAAGTTATCCGCAAATATTTTTGCTGGTCCATATTCAGGTTTTTTCTGAAAAGCAGCCAAAACATAAGTTACATTAGATATTGACGTATTTGAAATTGTCAACACCGACTTGTCTTTTGAAGCAAATCCAATATTTCCTCTGTCAATATTACAATCTCGAATAATCAAATGTGAAGCTTCGCCGCCGCTTACAGCTTTATCAGAAGCATTAAAAATATCACAGCCCACAATTTCAATCTCGCTTGTAGAAAAATCTATCGCATCATTTCCAAGATTTTCAAATTTACAATTTGTTACCTTTCCTGTACAAAAATCAGAGTCAAAAGCATCGGAGAATGAGTTAAAAAACAAACTGTTAGAAACATCAAAATTTGAACGAACAATATTCAAATCATCTTCACATTCATTATTTATAAATTCACAATTGTTTATTCTTGATTCACATTCGTATATAGTTACTGCGCCGGTAAGCCCCCACCCTTTGTAATTAAAAGTATTCAATCCATCAAAAACAGCATAATCCATTTCAACTTTTCCTGCTTGCAATACAGTAAAACCACGTGCAGATTTGTCAGAAGAAATTATTTTAACTGGTTTGTTTTTTGTGCCATTTATATAAACAGCTGAGTATGAAAGAAATCCACCGCCTTCAATGAAGTCAATTTCTGTCGCTGCTTCAAAAATCACGTTAAAATATTGAGGAATAACAACAATTTCATTTATTGTCTGTTTGCCACTAAAAATAACATTTGAGCCGGCAATTTCATAGTAATTCTGATTTGGAAACTTATTATTCTGTTCCAATTCCTGACGAGGCGACCAGGCAGTTGGTTCAGGCCATTTCATAACCGGAATTTCAACCTTATTTTTGCCATCACTAACAACAATAAAATCAACATCATCAGAAATATTTACATCTTTTTTATAATCATTTGATACAAAAGAATTTACTTTTTCAGGTTTAATTGAGAAAATTCCTTTTGAATTGCCATACTTAACAGCCTCTAAATCAGCTAGATAAAAATTTACAATTCTTAAATTTGTAACACCAAAACTGGAAGATTGTGTATAAATATTAACGTAATCTTTAATAAAATTGGGATTTGCCTCTTCGTTAAATTTATCAGGTTTTGAATTAGGTAATAAGATGCTACTATAAAGCCCATTTTCTATTTTTTCTTTAAAAATTGGTAATACTTCCTGGATTTGTTGAGAATGAGTATAAAAAATGTCTTTATCAAATTGACTGTCCGGAAATTCTTTAAGCAAAATACTTTGATAATAACTAATTTCGTCTTCGTAATAATTGAAGACACTATCCCAATAATTTTTTTGAGAATACTTATCCAAATAAAAAAGATAATAATTTAGAAAAACAGTATCCTGAAACAAGTAATAATTTGGTATAAATTCAGGTTTCAGGCTTGAAATATCAGGATTAAAATATCCAAAAAATATACTGTCGGTTAAATGAAAAAAACCTTCGCCTACAAAATTATCATAAGCAATCAGCTCCAATTTTGAAGTAACAGGATTGTAATAATATCTTTGATTATGCCATCGCAAACCATGATAACCTTGCATTACATCAGTTAAAGCGTACCATTTTGCCGTTTTTTCAACGTCAAAAAGGTCTGATATTTTAGTAAGTCCCCATTTATACTGAAATAGAAGATTTTGAGCAATGTTATATTCTTCTCTTAGTGTTGAATTTTCAATAATTTTATTTTCACCAAACGGAACTATTTTACTTGCTTCGTATAGCGGATAATTATACCATTTTTCATTTTTTTCATGTTCAATAATTAAATCCCAAAAAGAATCTTCGGTAAATTTAAGAATTGGTCCTTCTCTTCGTTTTGCAGACTCAATAAGCTGTTTTTGAAAATGCTCCTCAAAGGCATACAATCCCAAAAAGTTATCATTCATCTGCCCGTACACAAATCCATATCTTGGTGCGAGTAAATCTTCGCTTCTGAAAAGTGTATATAAAAACCACTGATTCAAATAAAATCTTACGGAAGGATTCTGAATTGAAAAAACTTTCATTCCTCTGAATGATTTATCATTTCGAATTTTAATTCTAAAAGACCATTTCTGACCAGCAAGATGATCAAGCCAATCGCCTTTAAGCCTCATTTTTATTTTATAATTATCATCACCATAAAGTACAATTCCTTTTACCCAACTGTCATCATCTGTGCTAAGAATACCTTGTTCTAATGCAAATTCGCGTTGTTCTTTTATGTTATTTAATTCAGGTTCGTCAAGATAAATCCAAAACAAAGTATCAGCCATCCCTAAATCCCGAAGTAAATATGGTTTAAGCTGGAAATCATCTACATAAGCTGTTTTCCCGCCAGCATTCCATATATAAAAAGAAAACTTTTTATTTTTAAATTTATCAGAAATAGAAAAAATTAAGCTGATTTTATTCCACCCGGAACTGTCTTTTTCAACAATTGTAGAAGATCTAAGGTAAAAAGTTGAATCGCTTTGAACAACGGCAAAAACTTTCTCATCTCCGCCATATTGCCAAAAACTTAACTGATACATAAAATCACTATGAATATTTACCTTGGTGGTAAACGCAAAAAGATTGATGCTATCAACTTTCAGTGAGTTTTGTCCTGATTTAGAAATAGTATTATCCAGCAAATTTAAACCATGAAAATAAATATGAGGATTATTTTCATCTACTAAAATAGTATCACTATCAAATTTTTCAGCTGTGCATAAAAATTCATCTACTGGTTTGTTTCCAATATTACACGATGCAAAAAATAAAGCCAAAACTATAGTGACTTTAAAAATAATTTTGCTAATCGAGGACATCGTAAAAAAGTTCGACTCCGGTAACATATTTTGAATTTTTTGTGAGTCTAAATGGCAATTTATTACTAATTTTTGTGGCTTCTTTATTGAGTACATTGTCATATTTTAGCTCAATTACAACATTCTGCATATCTTTATGAAAAAATCTTCCAATTTTGATTTGATTTTGAACAGGAAAATATGAAATATCCTTGTCAATTGTTATTCTAAAATCCTGACTAAAATCTCTAAAATATTTTCTGCTGTATCTGTTTATTATTGATGGTTTCAGGCTTCCGACTCTCAATAAAACGTCTTCGGGTAAATCTGATTGTTTTAGAATATCTGAAAAATCATGAATTTTAAAATTTTCCGAAAATTCAAACGGTTTAAGTTTAAAAGAACGTTTTGTTCCAACAGTACCTTGTTTTATTTTAAGTTCAAGAATTGGTTCTTCTATAAAACCGAACAAATCACCATACCAACGAATTCTAAATTTCACTCTGTCTGTCCTGCCAACAGCGTTATCATAGTAAAAATCAAAACGAGGTGTGTCAAAATACACATTATTGATAAATCTCTGCTGATAAATCTCTGAAAATCCGGCAGGATGAATTTTAATAACTTGTTCTGTTTGAAAAGAATTCAAAGAATCAGCTAAATATTTTCGTTCGTATCTGAAACCTTTTAGTTCTGTATAATCCTGAACTTCTGTCATTTAAACAATTTTGTTGTCGATAAACGAAATTCGGATATCTTCGGAAATAGCCTTAATTTCAGATTTGCATTTTTCTATGCTTGCAATATCCTGACTTTCAATCAGAAAAGCAGTTTCAAAAGTGTCTTTATCTTCGTCGAATCGTTTTATTTGGTATTTTTTAAAATATTTTGCTATTATTTCTTCTGTTTTTGTCAATGAAAGGTCTTTGTTTGAAGCACTTATACTCAAAAATAAATTATTGACATCTGATTTTGTGCCAATAAGAAATCGCCCCCAAATAACTAACATTATTATACCAAAAGCAACAATTGTAACAAGTCTAAGGTTAGCTCCAAGGCCAAGCCCAATAGAAATAACTAAAAACAAATATGCTAATTCTTCCGGTTCTTTGATAGCCGCGCGAAAACGAACAATTGAAAGAGCTCCTACCAAACCCAGTGACAAAGCTAACGATGATTTTACAACAGAAATAATCAACATTGTTGTAAAACCTAATAAAATAAACATTGCAGCAAACGATTTTCGGTTTGATAAACTTTTCCCGCATTTTCTGTATGTAAGTTCAAGCGCCCAGGTTAAAAGTAAAACCAATAATGCATTGATAAGAAAATCAGGAAGTTGAATTTGTTCTTCCTGTGTAACCAAAAATTTTTGGAATAGTTCCCACTTATTCATGTGTCTCTTTTTTTTATTTAATAAAATTGCTTTTGAAATTTGAGTAAGTATTTTTTTGCAAAAAACCTAGAAATTCAAATAAGCGACAAAAGTAAAAATTTACAAATACACAAAAAATGTTTTACTCTTTTTTAATTTTTTCACCACAATATTTGCAAAAAACAGAATCGTCATCTTCAATTTCAGAATTACAATTTTCGCATTTTTTCTTTTTATACCAAATTGTTAAAATAATTCCGAGAATTATTTTTTACAAGTTGTTCCCGAAATATTTCGGGACAAGTAATGCCGATTGACT
>JAFGUD010000493.1 GCA_016938685.1 Bacteroidales bacterium
AAATTCTAAAAAACAGAAACGAATTATCGATAATTAATTTGTCGGGCAGAGGCGACAAAGACGTTGCCAGAGTTCTTGCAGATTAATTTCAATACAAATCAAAAAAACAGCTGGAAAATTCCGGTTGTTTTTTTTTATAATTTATATTTGCAAAAAGAAAATAAACACTCATGGCAATTCCCAAAACAATTTACCAAACGTTTAAAACATCAAAACTACCTCTTTTAACAAAGTGGCATATTTGGAACTTAAAAAAGAAAAATCCAGAATATAATTATGTGTTTTTTGACGATAAAAAAATTGATGCTTTTATTAAAGAAGAATTTGATGAAAAGACTTATCAATTATACAAAAGAATAAATATTGGTGCAGCAAAAGCAGATTTTTTTAGATACGCAATACTATACAAAAGAGGTGGAATATATTTAGACATTGATAGTCTAATTTTAAAAAAATTAGATGATTTTATACTTCCTGATGATAGTGCAATTATTTCACTTGAAGGCAATTTGAATTTCTTCATTCAATATGCTTTATTTTTCGAAGCTGGTCATCCTTTTCTTAAAAAGACTATTGAAACAGTAACTAAAAACTTAATCGAAAACAAATACCCTCACAAAGTTCACAAAACCACAGGTCCATCAGCATATACTTTTGCAATAAAGAATTGTCTTTCAAAATCAAAAGATATTAAATTCAGGCAATTTGATGTAAATTATTCTAATTTAGTAAAATTCAGCTATCCATGAGCAAAACATTTCTGTATGGATTTTCAAGAAAAAACCACTGGAAAAAATTAACAAAAACCACTCCTATTTTAAAAGAAGAGTGATTTTAACTATCAATAATTTGTTCATAAAAGTCCTTTATTTTTAAGACAGTTTGCTCATTATTAAGAACATTCTTAATCCTTAATTGTGCGTTTTTGCCAAATTCTTTGCATAAACTTCGGTCATTATACAGTTTCATTATTTTTTGACTCAAATCTTTGACATTTTTACTTTCAAAAACCAAACCGCTTACGGTGTCTTCCAATAATTCAAAATTTCCTCGAATGTCACTTATTATTGGCGCAACACCCAACGACATTGCTTCTAAAACTGACTTTGTAATTGATTCTCCGAAAATAGAAGGAAGCACAAATGCATCGCTTCCGGCAACAATATTTAAAGCATCTTTTCTAAATCCCATAAAATGAATTTTGTCTTTAACACCGCCTTGCTCTACTATTTTCAAGTTTTCTTTGGTGTCCATATCTCTGCCTACCAGAAGTAGATGAACATCTGCGTCTTTCGGTAAATTAACAATAGCTTTTAATAAATACGGAATGCCTTTCATTTTTCGATTATTGGCTACATTAACAAGCAATAGAGAATCGGAAGAAACACCCAACTCTGCTCTAATATTAGCGGGAACAATATTTTCGTACCAACTAACATCGTGTCCTTTATGAATGACAACAGTTTTTGATTTGTCGAAAAATGGCTGCTTATGAAGGTGTTCTGCTACTCCAATTGAATTACATAAAATTTTATCAACTCGAGGATTCATAAATTTAAGATTTGCAAAAGGGTCAAGTTTGTTTACATTAGACGAAAATCCCCGATACAAAACAACTTTAACTTTTAAGCCTTTTGCAGCCTTTGTTCCATTGTAAATTGCTTTTGAATTAAACAGATGAACAATATCTATATTGTTGTCAACCAACTCTTTCCGTATTCTGGCTATTTCTAATTTATCATTCTTTTTTTGTGGATGAAAATCAATAATTTTTATTCCCACTGCTTCAAATTCAGGCACATGCTCCGAATTTCTCAAAGTCATTATAAATATTTCAAATTTTTTATACTTTGCTAAACTTTTGAATATTTCAGCTTCGGGTCTGGTTGTGTGATAATCTTTGTAATTACTGATTACAAGTAATCTGATAGGCATATTTTATTTTTTTAACAAAAGTAATATTATTCTCTAATTTCGTCAGAAATTTCGTTTAAATCATTTTCTTCATTTATAAATCCCGCTTTTAATAAAACATTTTCACAATCTTTAATAGCAATCTCAAACGATTCGACTACTTTGTTCTTTTTTATTCCTAATGTCAATTTATCAACAATATGTTGCCATTGTTCTGCACTAACTCTTTCGTTAATGCCTTTATCTGCAAGGATTACAACATTTCTTTCCAATTTGCTCACAAAAATCAAAATTCCTGTGCGTTTTTTTGTTTTAAATACCTCTTCACTCAAAAAAGCGTCAACCGCTCTACTGTAAACCATCTTTTTTTCTCTCTTTTCGGGAATAATTAAAACTCTAAGAAACGGAGAAATCATTAATACAAAAAAGACTACAGCAACAACTAAAACAGAAACAATGCTGTAGCTAAAAATGTCAAATTTTGTCGGCAAAATCCAAAACCACGACATAAAATTTAGAGTCACAACAATCAAAAAAGACATTAAAACAGCTCCAACAAAAGGAGCTTCATAATAATTATCACTTCGTTCAACAAAATAGGGAACAATTTCGCTACTTGTCTTACTTTCTAATTCTTTCACCGCGTTTTTTATTTGCTCTTTTTCTGCTTCCGAAAACTTTATTTTAGACATAACCTATTTTTTGAGTGATTTAAAATTTTTAATTACCTCATCAATAAACTCTTCATCTGCTCCTGTGACTTGAATTTTCACCCCACTTATCCTTGAAGTTATTACAGGTGCAGCAAATAATTTATCGTTCAAAATAAATGCTGCTTTTTCATTGATTTGCAAACCTGTAAATTCCTCAAATTTTTTTCCGGCTTCTTGACTTAATGTTATATTAAGAACATAACCCGGCATGTACTCATCTCTCTTTTTCTGAACATTTTCAAAATCAGAAAAACTAACTATCGGAACAGTATCAATCATTATTTTTACTGTGTCATTATAAAACTGATATTCAAAGCCATCATCTACAACTTCATAAATTCCATTAAATTTATACTCTATATATTCTGTTTCAACTGTCTTTTTAAATATTGAGCAGGAAGAAATTACGAATAATATTGTCGTTAAAATAAAAAGTTGTTTTTTCATTATTAAAAAATTTAAGAATCTACCAACTACCCGATGCTCCCCCACCACCAAAACTACCGCCCCCCCCTGAATACGAAGAAGAGCTACTGCTAGAAGAAGAACTATAACTTGATGACGAACTACTATTATAACTGCTGGAATTATAACTACTTGAAGAGTGATAACTTCCGCCGCCGCCACCCATTTTGCTATAATCACCTTTTGTAACCATTCTTATAATAATTACAGGCAAACCAAACATAACTGTATTTACCAAAAACACAATAGAATTAATTAGCCCCCCCATAGCTAAACCTACTAAAAGATTAAATCCAACCATTGTCAAAAAAATTATAATAATAATCCAGGCTTTTAACTTCATTACAAAGAAAAAAACGATAGGTAATATAATACCTAAAACTATAAAAACAACAAACCAACCAGGATGTTTATCTACAAAGGTAGCCTCTTCTATTACTTCTTCTTCATCCTGATAATTATATAAATCTTCGTTATAAAGAGAACCTCCATTGATAAGAAATACTATGTGAGTAATACCATAGTAGAGACCTAAATAAAAATTTCCATTTTTAAACTCGGGTAAAATGTAATTTTCAATTATCGAACTTGCATCTGCATCGGTAATAACTGATTCTAAGCCATAACCTACTTCTATCCTCAATTTTCTGTCGTCTTTTGCAACTAGAAGTATTACGCCGTCATCATAACCTTCTCTTCCAATTTTCCAGGCTTCGGCTACACGCATCGAATATTCCTCTATTGTTTCTTCTCCGGTTGTTGAAACTAAAAGCACAACAACCTGACTACCAGCAGTATCTTCAAAATTTTTTAACGTTGTTTCCAGATTACTAATTTCAATTTCTGAAAGAGTTTCAGTTAAGTCAGTAACTCTTTTTTCTAAAACTGGAACTGATATTTCTTGGGCAAACAAAAATTTAGCACAAAAAAACAGAAACACTATGATTATTATTTTTTTCATCCGATTTGGTTTTATTTGTGTAAAGTTACAAATAATATAGAAGAAAAATCAATAACTTGAGAAATTCCCAATGAAATTATCAACATTAATAAAAAATCCTGCAAAACATTTATATATTTTGCAGGTATTATTTTTAGCTTTATTATTTACAATCAACAACAATCGATACAAAAAACCTAATTAGCCTCCCAATATTTTCTATTTATAAATAATTTTAGCTTCAACACGTCTGTTTAGTTGTCTGTTTTCTTCAGTATCGTTAGGTGCTTTGGGATTACTAATACCATAACCTACAACTTTAAGTCGGTTTGCCGCGATCCCATTTTCTATCATATAATTAACAACAGACTTAGCCCTTCTTTTCGAAAGATTTTTGTTGTATTGCTCTGTTCCTGTATTATCTGTATATCCGGAAATCTCAACTTTTACCTCCGGATTTTGTTCAAGGACTGAAATAAGTCTGTCGATATCTGCTACTGCTTCCGGTTTTAATTCATCGCTATTAATGTCAAAAAACACGTTCGTTAATACTACTTTACCTTCGATTGTAAGTGGTTCAAGTGTTAAATTTTTAACAACTGTATAACTTGTAAAATCTACACTTAAATTTTCAGAAAACAAAGCATAATCAGGTGATAAAGCAGTAATTGAAATATTGCTTGCGTCTTTTAAATCTATACTGTATTCTCCGGTTTCTGAATCAGTTGTAATAATACCCAATGTTTTATCATTGTCATTATCATATATTTCAACTTTTACACTTATTGGTTTTCCTGTTTCTTTATCTACAACTATTCCGCTTAGGCTTACAAAAGGATTCACTTCAAAGTTTTCAGTCATTTTTCCCTCGTCACCAATAACTAATGATTGTTCCTTTTTATCATGATTTTCTGAAGTAATTCTGAAATTATACTCTTTCTGTGGATCAAGATAAACAGCATATTCTCCTAAGTTATTAGATTTTGTTTGTGAAACTATTTTATTCCCTTCCATCACATAAATATCTGCTTCTACACCATGCTCAGAATTTTTATCTAAAATTTTTCCTGTAACATAAGTTTTTTGAGGTTTTAATGTGAAAATTTGTTCCTTTTCTGTTTCATCTTTTTCAACATTAACCAGTTCATTTTTAACATTATAATCTTCTGATTGGATTTCAAATCGGTAAGATTTTTCCGGATTTAGTTCTAAATTATAAAATCCCCTTTCACTATCCGATTGAATTTCTGCTATTTTCACATCGTTTTCGTAAACTATTATTTTTGCACTAACCGGAGAATTGTCATATTCATTTAATATTTTTCCGTAAACATTTGTTTTATTTACTTTTAATTCTGTAACTCCATTTCCTAGTCTGTATATCAATTGAATTTCGTGTGTTCCTGAATTACTAACCGATAATGGCTGAGTTTCTGCCTGATATACGTAACCAACAGAGTAATTACTTATATTCATACCTACACTAAAAATATAACTGTTTTTAGAA
This sequence comes from Bacteroidales bacterium, assembly GCA_016938685.1. GTDB lineage: Bacteria > Bacteroidota > Bacteroidia > Bacteroidales > JAFGUD01 > JAFGUD01. Next base: position 5,540 of record JAFGUD010000493.1, read on the forward strand.
CGATACGAAGCTTGTGCCCATATCATTTCTTTCCAAATTGCCATTGCATTAACATCAAACTGAACAGATGAAGCTTTTGAACTTCTGAGTAATACCGAAGGCTTAAAATCAAATAACGGACTTATTTCAAAATTATATGCAACAATTCCAATGCTATATAAATTTAGAACTTTTTGTTCGAATAATTGTGGCATCATAAATTGAGCCTCAAAATTATGAAGTCTGTAATCAAGTCCAAAACCCGAAACAACTGATGTTATTTTTGAATAATCTCCTAAAAGAGTTACATCGTTAACATCAACGTTTTCAGCATTTTCTGCCATAAGTCTGCTATTGCTTACTCCCAAAGATAATCCCATATTTAAAGAATGTTGATCTTCAAAATTAAGCCTGTAAGCGTATTTCAAACTAGCCTGCATATTGTTATATAATCCGATACGATTACTTATCACAGACAGTCCTGCTCCCATATTCGGAGCAAACGACATTCCCACTCCAAACTCATTATTCTTTGGGGATCCATTATAGCCAATCCACTGCAAATGTGAATTAACGTATACTCTAAATAAATCTTCATTCAAAACTGTTGATGGATTGTACAAAACCGGATTCTGAGTATAAAGATTATTATTTTTAATCTGTTGTGCATTAGTAATATTGACCAATAACACAAAAATTGTCCCTAATATAAATTTTATGTTTTTCATTTTTTTATTTTAAAATTTTATACTAATCTTAGATAACATTATAAATCAATACCTAGATAACAGAAATAATCAAAGCTTTGAAGCCTTATAATTATTTCTTGTCATCCAAGTTTTTAATTTACTATCTACCTACTGAAATAAAACCTTTATGTACTGTTTCCCCATCGGAGAAGATGTAAAAGTACGTACCGTTTGGTAATTCTTTGTTGTTAAATGTTGCATCCCACGTATTATCATAATTATCTGATGTATAAACAATTTCGCCTATGTTATTAAAAATAGTTAAAGCAAAACCTTCTAATAATTCAACACCTTCAATTAACCATAAGTCATTAACTCCATCATTATTTGGAGAAACATAGTTTGGTATTTTGAATTCGTAAATGTTTTCATCAACAACTGTAACAATAGCTGTTTTAGATACTGAATTATCGGCATTATCAACAACAGTGAGAGTCACTACGTTTTCGCCAACATCTGAGGTCGTAAATTCTGTTATATCCAAAGTTATACTAACAATTTCGCAATCATCACTCGAATTATTATCAATATCCTCAGGTGTTATAGTAGCTATACCTTCTTCGTTAATATACACTGTTATATCAACTGTTTCTACAACTGGCGGTGCATTTACAACTGTAACAAACTGATCCTGACTGCTTGAATTTCCTGAATCATCGAAATAAGTCCATGTAATTATGTATGAACCAACTTCGTAATATTCAAGAGGATTAGTCGTTGTTGCTGTAATAGTTCCATTGCAATTATCTGTTGCAGTTGGGAAATTAGCTATCACAACGCTACAATTTTCAACAATGTCTTCTAAATCAGCAATATCAGCAACAGGGGCTGTAATATCTTCAATTACAACATTCTGAGCTTGAATTGTACTATTTCCTGCGTCATCTGTATATGTCCAATTTACAGTAATTGAACTAGTTATTGGTAATATCACATCATGGGTAGCAATTACAATTCCGGAACAATTATCTGTTGCTGTAGGTGAAGTTAAAGAAGTAACTTCACATTCGCCGGTTACATCACTTAGGGTTGCTACGTCTGGAACTGGTGCAGTAATATCATCAACAATTACTGTCTGTATTTGTTGTGA
>JAFGUD010000063.1 GCA_016938685.1 Bacteroidales bacterium
GATTACAACAATTGAACGAAACAGAATTATTTTTAACGAAAAAAATATTATTCCTGTTAGTGAACAATATAAAGATGAATTTAAGGAATTTTTGAACAAATATTTTCTATAAAAAAACAGCATTGACATAATTTCAATGCTGTTTTTTTTAAATAGCTAATTTAGCTATAATAAAGAACCATTAAAAACTCTTGATTCTATTGTACTTTGAGTACTTACAGGAATATTAGACAATAAATCGTATCCTGTTTTATTTTCAATATAATCTACGCTTTGACAAAAACTAGTCCACGGAGTACTTCCTAAATCCTGATTTGGCATATAAACCGAAATTACGGTTGTACTTGTATTCACTCTTGAAACATCATTACTTCCAACAGGCAACACAACAATAACTTTCCAAACAGCATTTGGCACGTTAATATTGCCACCGTCAATAGTTGTAGCATATCCATAAGTTCCAGTTCCACCTGTTCCATAAGTTCCGGAAATAATATACATTTCATATCCTGCTTCAGCTAAATCACGGCAATAATCTTCAAGTTCTTTCCACGCTCTTTGATTATTATACGGAGCCTGAGGAACAATATTAGTAGTAACAAAAGTTGCTTTGTTATCATAATAATCACCATTTCTATCAGCAGAAGGACACATGTGACCTCTATCAAAACCCGTATTTGTATAATCTCCGTCCAAAACCTGATACCAACCAGACGGCAAAGTAGCATCTTTATAAAAATCACCGGAAAAACGAGGCGCATCTCCCAACCAAGCAGAACTTAAATGCCAGCTAACCCAATTAGCACAAGATTTTTGGCTATTATAAGAAATAGTAAATTGGTCTTTTGTCATTAAATAATTTGTGTAATATGCTACATTAAATAAAGCATTGCTAGGATTTCCCATAGCCAAATTATCATCTCTTGTAGGTTCAGTTGTATTTGAAGAAGAAGAACCTGAATTAATCACAAAATCATCAATATTAATTCTTGCGCTACCGCCGGAAGTTTTTAAAACTCTAAAACGAGCATTTCCAGAAATGTTAACATCAAAACTTGCTTGTGTTAAACTAGTTGACGTAACAGAACAAGAACCAACAGTTGTCCAAGAACTTCCACCATTAGTGGAATATTGAAAATTGAAAGCACTATTACCATCAGTTCCATATTTAGCATAATAAAAAGTAACATTAGTTGCATCAGCTACATCAAAATTCATTGCAAGCGAACCAACGTTTCTTATTCTAACCGATTTTGTTCCATTTTTTCGGTCAGAAGTAGTTGTTCCAACTAAAGCATCTCCCAAATACCAGCTATTAGAATTTATTGTAATACTTGCAGCGGTATAACTTGTTTTATTTGCAGATTCAAAATTTTCAGACAAACTTTCAACAGATGCAATTTGCATTTCAGAAATTTGAAAATCATCAATATTTATTCTTGCTGAACCTCCAGAAGTTTTTAAAATTCTAAAACGAACATTTCCTGATACATTAGCTTCAAATTCAGCTGTTTGTAATGTTGTAGAAGTTACAGAACAAGAACCTAAAGTTGTCCACGAACTTCCTCCGTTTGTTGAATATTGAACATCAAAAGCACTGTTTCCATCTGTTCCGTATTTAGCGTAATAAAAAGAAACATTACCGGCATTTTGAACATCGTAATTCATTTCCAACGTTCCAACATAACGAATTCTTACAGATTTTAAATTATTTTTTCTGTCAGATGTTGTTGTTCCTAACAAAGCGTCGTTTAAAAGCCAAGATTCAGAGCCAAACGCTACATTTGCAGCAGCATAAGAAGTTTTACTGGCGCTTTCAAAATCTTGTGACACAAGAAATACAGTTGTACTTTTGAGTTGAGTTGGATTATAATAATTATCATTTGCCTGATTTAGGTTTTCAGGATTTTCCATTAAATTATAGTTATCTTTTGTACAAGAAGAAAAATACAACAATGATAATATTACGATAAATAAATATTTAGTTTTCATAATTAGGTTAATTAGGTTTGGTTTTTTATCCCTCAGGGGAAAATAGGATTAATGGTTTAATAAAAGCTAAAAAATTAGCAACCGAAAAGTGTCGAGAACAAAAAATGTAACCATTTATGTTCTCATTAACCAATTAGTTTGTTTATACTTATTAAAACAGCTTCCATTTATTCAAAGAAAATTGTTACCATTATAAAACTAAACCTTTCAAAGAAGAAATATGAAAATGATAAAATCTTTTTCATAAAAAAGGGTATCAAACATAGAGCTTATTTTTTAAAAAAACAAAAAAAATGTTAAAACCTGAAACATTTTCAATGTAAAACAAAATTTACAAACATGCTAAGTTAGTTTCAAAACGCCTTTACAAAAGCCAAAAAACTGACCAACAATGATTTAAGCATATAAAACAAGAAAAACTACAAGTAGTAAAATTTACCAACAAAAAGTGGCTTTTTTAAAAAAAACAACTTGTAAATCAACATTTTTACGACCTTAGAACATAAATAAAAATTAAACCACTAACTTTGCCCTCTGAAAAATTCCCAAAATTTGAAATAAAATAATAATGAATTACAATTTAATAGTTATTGGAGCAGGAGCAGCAGGTCTTATTGCAGCAGGAAGAGCAGCAGAAAACGGAGCAACAATTTTACTCATTGAAAAAAACAATAAAGCCGGGAAAAAGCTTTTAATTACCGGAAAAGGCAGATGTAATATTACAAATGAGTCTTCTCAGGCTAATTATTTCAAAAATATATTTCCTTCGGGAAGATACTTAAAACACGCTTTTGGGAAATTTTTCACAGCAGAAATAATTGATTTATTAAACAAATTAGGTTTAAAAACTAAAACAGAAAGAGGCAACAGAGTTTTTCCAGAAAGCGAAAAAGCCGCAGATGTTGTAAATGCTTTATTCAAATACATAAACGACAATAAAGTTGAGATAAAATACAATTGCAAAGCAGAACAAATATTAGTTGAAAACAACAAAATAAAAGGTGTAAAAATTAATGCAAACGGCAAAATATCTGATATTTTGAGCAAAAATGTAATGATTTGTACAGGAGGGAAATCATATCCCGCAACCGGTTCTACAGGCGATGGTTACAAATTAGCAGAAGAAGTTGGACACACAATTGTTCCTCCAAAACCATCTTTAGTTCCATTGGTAACTTCGGGCAATTTGGCTGAAAATCTTCAAGGATTAAGCCTCAAAAATGTAAACGCTTCACTTTGGTTGAACGGAAAAAAATATAAAGAGGAATTTGGGGAAATGTTATTTGCACATTTTGGCTTAACTGGACCTATTATTTTAACGTTAAGCAAATATGCGGTTGAAGAATTGGACAAAAAAAATAAAATCAAAATTTCAATTGATTTGAAACCTGCTCTAAACGAACAAAAACTTGACGCAAGACTTGTTAGAGATTTGAATGAAAACGGCAAAATGCAAATTGACAACATCTTTAAAATGTGGCTTCCTTCAAAGATGATTCCTGTTTTTCTTGATATTTTAAAAATTGAAAGTAAAAAACCCGGTCATCAAGTTACAGCAAAAGAAAGAAAACAAATATTATTGCTGATGAAAAATTTTGAGTTTGAAGTAATTGATTACAGAGGATTTAAAGAGGCAATAATAACTGCAGGTGGAATTAGTACAGCCGAAGTTGACGGCAAAACAATGCAATCTAAAATTATCGAAAACCTATATTTTGCAGGCGAAGTTTTAGATTTAGATGCAAACACAGGCGGTTACAATTTACAAATTGCATATTCTACTGCTTGGTTAGCAGCCGAAGCCTTGACATCTGTCAAAATTTAATTCCCATTACCAAAATATCGTCTATCTGACTATTTTCATCTCGCCAATCAACAATAGTTTTTTCAAGATTTTCGCGCTTTTGTGACATTGAAAAATCATTTATATCAAGCAATAATTTCTTGAAATTTGAAATTAAAAATTTGACTTTATTTTCACCTCCAAACTGGTCTGCATAACCGTCAGAAAACGCGAACAAAGTATCTGAACTAAGAATTTTAATGTATTTATCAGTAAATTCTGTTTCTTTAATGTGAACGGAAACCGGTTGTTTATCGGCACTTATTTCTATCAAAGAATATTTATCATCAGAAACTTCAATACTACTGGAAAATTCATCTGTAATATCTTCATTTTTTCTAAAAACATACAAAGGATTATAAGCTCCTGCAAAATTTAGTTCAGTTGTATTTTTATCGTAAATACTTAGAGCAATGTCCATTCCGTCTTTTTGTTCCTGTTTTTTTCCGGTTTGACGCAATGATATTTTTATTTGATTTCGTAATTGTTCCAGAACTTCTGCGGCTTTAATATCAGGAGTAGTTTTAACAATTTCACTAAGCAACGAAATTCCCAACATGCTCATAAATGCACCGGGAACTCCATGTCCTGTGCAATCTGCAACAGCCCAAAACACTTTATTGTTAAGTGTTTCAACCCAATAGAAATCGCCGCTAACTATGCTTTTTGGGATATAAAGCACAAAATAATCATTAAAAGCCTTTTGTAAATTTTTTTGAGGCGGTAAAATTGCAGATTGAATACGACTTGCGTATTTTATACTCTTTGTAATTTCTTCTTTTTGATTTGTAACAATTTCGTGTTGTTTCACAATTTCTTCTTTTTGAGACGAAACAAGCTCCAAAGTAGTATTTAGTTCTTCATTAAATTGTTTCAATTCTTCATTTTTTTGCTTAATTTCTTCTTTTTGCAAAATTTCTTTTTTATGAGCTTTTCTTTTAATAATGTAACTTCTATAACTTAAAAACGCAATAAACAACATCAAAACAAAACCTAAAATAAATGAATTTGTAATAATTTTACGGCGCTTAATTTCTTCTTGTGCTAATATTTCTTTTTGCTGCTGTTCAAGCTCTTTTCTTTCAATTATTCTGTCATATTCAAAAGAAGTTTCCATTTTCGTGATTTCAAAAATATTATTTTCATTAAACACGCTGTCAGTCAGATTTTTAAAAATCACATGAAACTCATAAGCTTTTTGATAATTATTAACTTTGGCATAATTTTGAGACAACATTCCACTAACTTGATGTTGAAAAGTCATATCGTCTAATTCAACTGCCAAATCCCAGCTTTTTAATAAATAATCAAAACCGGAAGAGTTATTTCCCAAGAGAACATAGATGTTTCCAATATTTTTGTAACTTTCACAAATACCACTAATATCTTCATTTTCTTCTTTAAGATCCAAAGATTTAAAATAATAATCTAATGCTTTATTATAATCTCCCTCATATTCGTATATTAAGCCTATATTACTCAATCCTATAGAAACACCAATACTATCTCCCAATTGCCTGTCTATTTCCAATGATTTTTGATAACTTATAAGAGCTTTATCGTAATCTTTATTATCGGCATAAACATTCCCCAAATTATTATAACAAACTGAAAGTCCTTCAATATCTTCAAGTTCTTGTTTTAGAAACAATGATTTATTCAAATATTCTTCTGCTAAATCAAAGTTTTTCAATGCTCTATGGATAGTAGCAACGTTAATATATGTTCTTGCAATATCTTCTTTATCATTTCTTTGCAAAGCATTTTCAAGGGCAAGTTGTTGATATTCAAGAGCTTTTTGATAATTTCCGAGATAATCGAACACAACACCAATATTGAGGTAAGAAGAAAAAAGGCTTTCGGTATCTCCAATTACGAGAGCTATATCAATTGCTTCCAAATATGCTTTTTGCGCTTCTATATAATTGTCTTCAAATATATTATAATAGCCTATGTTTTTCAAAGAATAAATTAAGCCCTGCTTGTATCCTTTTTCTTCTGAAATAGCCTTTGCTTCAATATAATAGCCTAATTCTTCAGAGTACTTTCCAAGATAATAACTTGCTTCTCCTTTATAATTTAAACCTTTAACAAGACCTTCAGTATAATCATTTTTTCTGGATAGAGAAATAACTGTATCAATATATAAATCAGCAAATTCAGCATCGCTTCTCAAAGTTTCTTTAATTATTAAAATCCAATTGTCAATTTTTTGTATTTGGTCATTGGTATTTTCAACAACATTTAGAATGCTGTCTATATATTTATCCTGCGAAAACACATCAGAAATAGTTATAAAGATAAGCACAAACAGAGTTAAGAATATTTTTTTACGCATTTTATCAATGTTTTAAAAACATTATAAAAATAATCTAAAAGTCAAAAAAACCAAAATTAATACCCAAATTTGTCAATCCATTTTTCAAATATCACAACTTTACTTTCCCCAAATTTAGAAAGACCTTTAATTATCTTAGGAATGCTTTTTTCTGTATTCAAATATTTATCTTTTTTAGAAAAAAACTTATCTGCAAAACAAATAATTTCTTCTTCAATGGTCTTGGGCTCCATATTTCGCAAAGGGATTTGAAGCTCCAATTTTCTAATATCTTCTATTGTTAAACCCACACCAACATGATTTTCACAAACCAAAGCATGTCTGGGATAACCTTCTTTTTCAAGAATTTGTGCGCCTAAAAATCCATGTTCAACATAATGTCTGTCTCCAAAACATTCAATTTTGGGAGCATAAGTTAAAAAAACACCAATATCGTGTAACAAGGCAGCTTCTTCAATAAACTTCAAATCCGGATTCAAATGAGGAACTTTATTTGCAACTTCCAAAGCCTTTTTTGCAACTGACTTACTGTGTTCTACCAAGTAATAGTATGAGTTGGAGTCCTTTTTATAGAATTTTTCAATAATTTTTAGTGGGTTCATTTTTATAAATGTAAAATTGAAGCCAAAATTAGAATTTATTCTAAAACATAAAAAAAACTCAATTTAAAAATTAAATTGAAACAAGGTTTCACAAAATATTTTATTTTTGAAAACATTCAAAACAAGCTTAAACAAATTCATAACAGAAAGTCAAACTTTTATTATCTTCGCAAAAACTACAATTTTGAAAACAATAATTTATTGGGATAAAAAATATAACGAAGACATTGGATAAAAAATAGACTACGAATTCTATGAATACGCTTATTGTTACCACGATTTTTGGTTTAATATTCCCGACAACAAAGCCATTAGCGCAAGAATTTATGTTGATACTCCTACAAAATGTGGTGTTTTTGGAATTATAGAACAACAAAAACAGTATGAAATTGGCAAAGGAGGAAAAATAATACAAGAATTTTACAGCGATTATATTTATTCTAACATTTATTTTGCAGCAATTATAAATTTTCTGCAATCAGAAGAAAACGTTGTTGAAATATCATTTTTTGATAAGAAATACAAACTTATCGACTTAAAAAAATAAATAAAACAAACGTCATTTTTGAACGGAAAAAGTTGATCATATAAAAAGCATCTGTATTTTTAAGATACCCCCAACTAGTATAAACAACTCAGGAAAAAGCAATTAAATCACCTCAATAAAACATAATTTAACAACAAAAAATCATTGATTCAATTTGATTTTTTTATGTATTCACTTAGTCTCATTCAAACAATAAATGCTAATTATCTTCATTTTTTAATTTCAAAATTTAAACATTACTTTTGTTCATTATCATTAAATTCTAAAAATGAAAATAAACAATAAATTACTTTCGGAAATTTTAAGCCGGACAGAAGGAGATTTTGCTCCATTTTATATCTACGATAGTGAAAAAATCAGAGAAAATTGCCGTGTTTTTTACCAAATTCCTTACAAAAACAAAGCTGTTCATTTTGCAACAATGGCAAATATCAATCATGAATTTTTAAAAATTGTCAAAACCGAAAAAATCAACGTTTTTGTGAATTCTTTGCTTCACATGAAAGCTGTGCAAGATGCGGGTTTTAACGGGTCGGAAATTGTTTTCACATCATCGGGACAAAACAAAGAAACAATGATTAAAATTCATAAAGCCGGCGCACAAATCAACTTAGATTCACCTAATCAACTTGCTCAATGGCAGAAACTTTTCCCCAATGAAAAAGTTGGCATAAGATGTAATATCGGCGATAAAGTTGAGCCCTACTCTACCCGAGCCGGATTTTTTATCGGAAGTCAAAGTCGTCTTGGGTTTACCATTGACGAAATGAAAAACATTCAGGACAAACACATTATCAAAGGATTACATTTGTACGCAGGAACAGACATTTTTGACACAAACTATTTTTTGTCTTGCTACAATGAACTTATTGATCTTTCATTACTTTTCCCAAACATAGAATATCTAAATTTCGGAGGAGGTTTTGGAGTTTCAGAAGACGGAGAAACTAATTTTGACGTAAAATCTTATGGTATAAAAGTCTCCGAATTGATGAATAAAGCATCTGAATTGCACAAAAAAGACTTAAAACTAATTCTTGAACCCGGCAGAATAATTGGCGGAATTGCAGGATATTTTGCTACTTCTGTTTCTGACATTAAAGATAGAGAAAATCAAATTTTAGCAGGACTAAACGCTTCTACAACTCAATTTTCCAGACCTTTACTTTATCCTGAAACTGCAAATCATCCGGCATTAGTCATAAGAAACGGTGCCATTCTTGATAAAAAAGACACAAAAGTCACAACAATTTTCGGTTCTTCAACTTATTCACGCGATATTTTTTGCAAAGACAGACATTTACCTGAACTGAAAATCGGGGATATCGTTGTTTTTGGAAATGGCGGCTCATATTCAGCTTCTTCGTACACAGAATTTTTAGGATTTCAAAAACCTGAGGAATTTTTCATTTAATTAACAAAAAACACTCTAAAAACCAAAAAACATGAAAACTAAACTTAATTTTTCGCTATTATTTATTGTCGGAATGTTATTTTTCCCATTTTTAAGTAATGCTCAACTTGTAAAAACAGTTGACGAATTATATAGTGCAATTGAAAAAGCAGAAAACAATACAATTATTACACTCGAAAACAAAATATTTACTATAACAGAGCCGATTTATATAGATGGAATAGACAACTTTATGTTAGATGGAAATGGTGCAACTATCATATTAAAATCAACAACCGAAAATGTTTTTAATATCACCAACTGCAATAATTTCACAATGAAAGACTTAAAAGCTACTCACACAGAACCCGATGGACCACTTGGTTGTACCGGTAATGTTGTTTACATTGAAAACTGCAAAAATGCTACTTTCCTAAAATGCGATTTAAACGGATGTGGAATGGTTGGAATTGCAGCTTATTATTGCAAAGACATGATGGTTTTAAAATCCTATATTCATAAAAATAGTCAATATGCTATTATTTACGAAGGTCCTAATATTTTAATAAAAGGAAATAAATTTGAAAACAATGGCAATGACAATGCAATTTATTATTCAAAAGTTGAAGAAGGTCAAAGTGCTAATTGGCCACCGGAAGAAAAAATCAGAGAAAACTTATCAAAAGACGGAATTACTCTTAAAAAGAATAAATTCTTAAAATAAGCTCATTTATTTATAAAAATCTGAAAAATTGAAAAACACTAATGAAAATTGAAAGAATAGATAAATCGGCTTACAAAACTTTTGCAGATGTAAGCAAATCAGTTTATCAAGGTAATAAATATTATCGGGGAACACAATCCAGCGTAGAAAAAATGCTTTTGTTGAACAAATCTTCTTTCAAAAATCATTCAACTTCAAGAATGTATATTATTCGCGATGGAAATGACATTGTTGGACGGTTCGCTTTGATAAATGATTATAGATTATCAGAATATATTCAGGTTTCGTTTTTTGAAGCTCAAGAAGGACTTGGCGATATTTTTTCATTAATAAAAAAAGAAGCGAAAAATTATATTCCTGAATGTTCCAAAATTATTGTTGGTTTAAATGGACACTTAAATTACGGAGCAGGAGTTTTACAAAATCATTTTGACAAAGTTCCGTTATTTGGATTACCGTATAATCCTGATTACTACAGCAATTACTTCAAAGAATTGAAAGAACGAAGAATGTTTACTTTTAAGTTTTCGATGGAAGCATATATTGAATGGTCAAAAATGTATAGCCCAAATCGAAAAATTGAGGGATTAAATGTTCGATTTATGAACAAAAAAGATATAAAAAAAGAAAGTGCAATTTACACCAAGTTAAATAGCCAAGCATTTGTAAATCATCCTTATTGGGCAGACAGAGATGTTGAAGAAGACCAGGAATTATTTTATCCTTTCAGATTTTTACTTGATAATGAGCACCTAATAATTGCAGAAAAAGACAACAAACCTGTTGGATTTTATCTTTGGTATCCCGATTTTAACCAACTAATTGAAAATCAGCGAGATTTTAATGCTTTAGATGTACTAAAAAACAAATTAAACAATAAAATTGACACATTTAGATTTACAGAAATTGGCATTTTACCCGAATATCAAGGCAGTCCGGTTGCTTTGGCTTTGATTAGCAAATCGGTTCCAAAACTTATAGAAAAAGGATATAAATTCTGCGAAGGAGGTTTTATTTTCGAAGAAAACAGAGCTTCAATTGCATTTGTTTCACGAATTTTACAAAGAATTTATGGCAAAAAACCTGAACCATACAAACAATTTGCCGTTTTTGAAACAGAGTTAACCAGTTAATCAGTTATCGAGTTAACCAGTTTTCGAGTTAATCAGTTAACCAGTTATCGAATTAATCAGTTATCGAGTTTTCGAGTTAATCAGTTATCGAGTAACTTCATAAAACTCACTTCGAAGTCATTGCGAGACACAAAGCAATCACAATAAGTAACCTGTTTTAAAAGAAATTGCTCTGTTTGTCACTCCGACGAAAGGAGGAGTCTATACTGAGACAAGTATTTAACGAATTAGAGACTCCTATTTCTTCGGAGTAATACAAAGTTGGTTGTCGCTGAAAAACAAACACATACAAAAATCTATAATAGGTAGGAACGAAACAATCACAATATGTAACCTGTTTTAAAAGAGATTGTTTCGCCGTTCTTAAATAAAATAGGGAGTTTGCTCAAAGCACAAAACACAAAAAATGCTAAAATTCAAAAAAACACTAAAAGCATCCGAATTAAACGAAAATTGGAATAAAATATCAAAATATTTTTTCCAAAATAAAGAGTTTTTGTATCACGCTGAAAAATACAATCCTTGCAAACAAAGATATTATCAATGTTTTAAGAACGATGAATTTGTAGGCGGTGCGGTAATGTATTCAATCAGACTTGATTTATTGACATTTTTACGAATAAAAAGTCCTTTGAAAATGAACATTGTGGGGATTCCGGCTTCGGTTTCTGCGCCGGGGATAATTGGAGAACCGCAAATTATTAATCAAATCAAAAACCATATAATCAAAGAAGAAAAAGGTTTGGTTGTGTTTTTAAATCTTGAACAAGAGCCTGATTTTAAGGATATTGCAACCGGAAACACATTACCTACAATTGTTCTAAAAAATAATTTTGCTTCATGGGAAGATTATCGCTCAAAATTACGTGCAAATTACCGCAGAAGACTAAATTTGCTTGAAAAAACAAGTAACATAGAATTAATAGAGCTAAATTGCAATGAATTCACAGAACAAATGCACGAACAATATTTGCAGGTTTACAACAAAAGCAAAGACAAATTGGAAAAACTCAGCTTTAATTTTTTCAAAAAACTGCCGGACGAATTTCAATTGACTATTTGCAAAAAAGAAAATCAACTTTTAGGTTGGAATATTACCACAAAACACAAAAATTACTTTTACTTTTTTTTAGGAGGAATTGATTACAAACACAATGCTGAAAACCAAACTTATCTAAGACTTTTAGCTAACATTGTAAAACAAGGAATTGAACAAAAATTTGAGTACATCGACTTAGGGCAAACTGCTGAAATTCCAAAACTAAGAATGGGTGGATTACTTGAACCAAAATACATGCAGGCAAAACACAGCAACAAAATTTTTAATAAAATAATTAAAACAGCTGAAAAATCTTTGGGATATAATCGGAAAATTAAGGAAATGCATGTTTTTAATAGTTAAAAGTTCATAAAGTTAGGACAAAAGTAAAAGTGTAAACTAATTAAAGCTTTAATTTGTGTCATTACAGCTTAAATGTAAAAATTCTTATTTTTGCAGTTTATATACTGGAATAACCTTGGTTACATGAGGTAACAATAAAACAATCCTAAATCAACAAACTAAATGTCAAAAATCCTATTCATACGTCCTCAAGCCTCGCCCGAAACTATTGGTTTACAGCATTTAATGATTGTTGAACCTTTGGAATTAGAAATATTGTTCGGACTAGTCAGGGAAACCGACCAAGCCGAAATTATTGACATGCTTGTTGAAAAACAGTCGTTTGATTATTTTATTAATTTACATAAGCCTGATATTATCTGTCTTACAGGTTACATCACGAATGTTGCAACTATTATTGACTATTGCAAAATAGCAAAAAACATCAATCCACATACCATTTCAATAGTTGGTGGTGTTCATTGCGAAGTTGTGCCGGAAGATTTTGAAAATGAAGCAGTTGATTTCAGAGTTGTACGTAATGCGGCAATTATTTTCGCTGATTTGCTAAACCACATCGACAATAAATCCGATTTACCGACCGGTGTGCTTGCAAAAAACGAAAAACCTGATATTTCAAAGTTGCCTGATTTTAATTTTTATGTGCCTTGGGCAATTAGAAAATCAGTTGAGAAGTATCGCGACCAATATTTTTACATTTTCCATGATAAAGTTGCACTTGTAAAAACCTCCTTCGGTTGTCCTTTTAACTGTTCTTTTTGTTTTTGCACGGTAATAACTGCCGAAAAATACAATCAACGTCCTCTTGATGATGTTATTAAAGAATTAAAAACCCTACCCGAAAAAGAAATCTACATTGTTGATGATGATTTTTTAACCGACAAAAACCGCTTGGAACTGTTTATTGAAAAGTCAATTGAACATAATATCAGCAAAAAATATCTTGTTTACGGAAGAGCTGATTTTATCGCAAATAATCCGGAATTGATTGAAAAACTGGCAAAAATAGGCTTGCGAACAGTTATTGTCGGGTTTGAAAGTTTTTTTGAAGATGATTTAAAAAAATACAATAAAAACACAAATGTCGGTCTTTATAAAAAAACAATGAAAGTTCTAAATGACAATAAAATTGATTGTTATGCAACAATGATTGTTTCGCCGGATTGGGATAAAAACGACTTCAAAAAAATGGTAAAATCCGTTAAATCCCTTGGCATACACTATGTAAATTTACAGCCACTTACACCATTGCCAAAAACAGGGTTTTCATATCCAGAAGAACAACTTTTAATTAAAAAAGAAGAATATGAAAAATGGGATTTAGCACACGTTTCAATTAAACCAAGTAAAATGAGCGTTGCCGAATATTATAAAGAAATTTTAAAAGCATATAATAAAATTTTATTTCAACCCAAAGTAGTTTTCAACTATTTGAAACTATATAAATCAAACATGCTTTGGAAAATGATTTCCGGCAGTTCAAGGGTTAGAAAACAATATCAAAACAAGACAAAACAAAGCAAAACAAATAATTTAATACAATAAACATGAAACAAATACTAATAATTTTACTGCTTTTTCTTTCGCTGAATTCATTTTCTCAGGAAAAAACATATAATATTTCACTACAATCTTCTGACAAATCTGTGAGTTTGTATCCATTTTACAAAACATTCAGCGTTAGTTTTGATCCTGCTGTTTCAATTGGAGTTGAAAGATTTTTTTATACAAAAGGAAACTCAAGTTTATTCTATTCCGGTCAATTTTCTTGGTACAATCACCGAATGATAGGCGCAGGATTTTCTTCTGCTATTTGTTTTGGCTATCAATACAAAATTCAAAACGGATTATATGTGGAACCCAAATTAGGAGCCGGATTCAACTTATTTTACCCTGAACGAGAAACATTTATTATTAACCAGTCGGGACAATATGAAGCTACAAAATCGCTACACAATACTTTTTTGGGATTATTAGGCTTAAGTCTGGGCTATGAATTTGGCAAATTATCTGTTTTTTGCAACTATCAGTACAGTTTAGAGGGAAAATACAACGAAATTCTTCCTATTTTACCAACTTCGATGTTTGGCGTCGGAGTAAAATATCAATTTTTAACAAAAAAAGACTAAAAAACACATATTTTTATTAAACAAAAAGAATGAAAACAAATAAATTTACATCAATAATTCTTATTTTTTTCTTTGCATTTATATCTTGCAATAAAGAAATAAAGATTAACACACCCGATTGTGATTTTAACGTTCAAAACGATAATGCTACAAATTCGAAATCAGAAATTTATCAGGAAATTCTTGATGAATATTGTGCAAAAGGTTTGCCCGGATTATCATTAGTTATTGAAACCCCTGACGACGGGCTTTATGTTGGAACTTCAGGAATGGCTAAAATTGAAGACAATACTCCTATGAAGCCCTGTCATATTCATCATTCTGCAAGTATCGCAAAAATGTATACAGCTACAATGATTCTTTTACTCGCTCAAGAAGGTTTATTAAGTTTAGATGATTTGGCAAAAAAATATTTGTCGGAAGAAATTTATTCCAATATTTCAAATTGTGATATTGTTACAATCCGTCAACTTTTAAATCATTCATCGGGTATTTACAATTTTGATGATAATGTAAAAATGTACGTTGATACTTTCAACGAATATGAAGAAAATTCATCTATTGAAGATCTTTTTGAAAATTACGTATACGGAATGCCGGCTTATTTTGCTCCCGGAGAGGATCATCATTATTCAAATACAAATTTTTCGCTTTTGGGAATGATAATAGAAAATGTTAGCGGAAAATCAATTGGCGAATTTATGCAAGAAAATATTATTGAACCACTTGCACTTCAAAATACATATTACAAAGCATCTGATAATTATCCAAATGTGCCAAATCTTGTCAATAGTTATTTAGTTCATTTCGAAAATGAATTGCAGAATTGCACTGATATTCAAACACATTTCAGCAACATTGCTTACGGTCACGAGGGAGTTTTAGCTAATCCTTACGATTTTGCATTTTTTATAAAAAATCTTGTTTCCGGTAATATTCTCAATCCCGAATATACTGCCGAAATGTTAACTTTTGATGAAAATAGCGAAGGCGATATGTACGGACTCGGCATTTTTCAATATGAAACAGATTACGAAACAGGATTTGGACATGCCGGAGGCGCACTTGGAACAATGACTTATGCTATTTATTTCCCTGAATCTCAAATTTCATTCTCAATTTGTTGCAATCTTGGAACAGTATTTTATAGCGATTTAAGTCCAACTTTCTATCAGGATTTGTACATCGAACTCATGAAGGTAATTTTTACAGGAGAACGATAAAATTACTAATTATGTAAAATATGAGTTGAAAAGTACCGGCAAGAGGAAAACACTTGCCGAGGCACTTTACATTAAGCAGATGTTAAATTAATCTACCAACTACAAATTTTAGTATCAATTTGTTTTTCAGCGATAACCAACTTTGTACTACTCCGAAGAATGAGGAGTCTCTAACTAGCTAAAAACTTACCAATATAAAGACTCCTCCTATCGTAGGAGTGACAAATAGAGTAATCTGTCATTATACTTCGTAAAGTAGAACTAGTTAAAAGTAAAATAATCCTCTTATAATCAGACTAATACCAAAATCCTCCAACCAGAACAAACAACTGATAATCAGAACGATACAAAGCAAAAACAAAAAAAACGATGAAGTAATATAGTTAAAAAACATCTAATTTTGTCTTGAACTTTTAATCATTTTTTTTAACTTTGGCAGAAAAACTATGGATAACTTTAAAGTAGTATCACACCCCCTAATTAAAGAAAAACTTAGATTTTTACGAGACAAAGACACTCCAAACATTCAGTTCCGTAAGCTTTTGTCTGAAATTTCGTACCTAATGACCTTTGAAATCACTCGTGATTTAAGGCTTAAAGAAATTGAAATAGAAACTCCGTTGCAAAAAATGATAGCCAATAGAATTGACGAACATATTGCAATTGTTCCTATTTTAAGAGCAGGTTTAGGAATGCTTAACGGTATTCTTGATCTTCTACCAACATCAAAAGTCGGTATTATCGGGCTTTATCGCGATGATGACACTTTGGAAGCAAAAGAGTATTATTGCAAACTTCCGCCTGATGTTTCTGACAGATTAGTTTTGCTTCTCGACCCAATGTTAGCAAGCGGTCATTCAATTGATTATGCTATTAATATGCTTAAAAGTCGTAATGTAAAAGATATAAAAGTTGTTTCAATTGTTGCGGCACCGGAAGGCGTTGAACTGGTTACAACTAAACATCCTGACGTACAATTTTACTCGGCTGCTTTAGATATACGTCTAAATGAAAACGGATATATTTTACCAGGCTTAGGAGATTGCGGAGACAGACTTCTTGGGACTGAATAATTTGTTATCGGTGCATTGTTGACAGTGCATTGTTCATTGTTCATTGTTTGTTAATGCTTTAAATTTATACAACTAGTACTGTATTTTTATCAATAACACGAAATTAGAAGTAAATTAACTTTTAAAACGAAAACCATGAAAAAAACTTTATTTTTTGTGGCATTTATGCTGCTATTCGGTTTTATGGGCTTTTCACAAATATTGGAAGAAGACTTTGAAGGCACTTGGTCGCCTAGTCCAAGTGGTTGGTATCAGGAAGAATTAGCTTCCGGAGGTGGTTTTGGCCAAAATTCATATTTTATAAAATCGGTTTACAGTGGAACATGGTCACCTGAACCTAGCTCTTTTCCTGATTGTTATCCTCCTTATGCTGAAAATGGAACAGCTGCTGCTTGGTACAACATTTATGATGCTTATCAGGATCAAATAGACAGAATGGCAACGTATGACATAGATTTATCGTCAACAACAAATCCGATAGTTTCATTTTTTATATATTACAAAGCCGGACCGGAAGACATCAGATTAGTTGCTTCAAACGACGGAGGCGGAACATGGAACGATATTTCGGGTCAACTTTTACCGTCAGGATCTGCATGGAAAAAATATTCATTTAACTTACCCTCAGAATATCAGGTTTCTAATGCCAGAATTGGTTTTCAAATTACTGTAAATGGTGGCGGATACGATTTATGGATAGATAGCGTTGTAGTTTTTGATGCCCCTGCTGCTTTAACCGGAGCAAAAACAATTGACAATACTCAACCTACTGCCGGAAACAACTACAATTCATTCACAGATGCTTTTGACGCTCTTAATCTTTCTGGAGTTGGAACAGGCGGAGTGGTTTTTAATGTAGTCAATGGTCAGACTTTTTCTGAAAACCCACCAATTTTAACTGTTTCGGGAAGTGAAACAACTCAAATTTCATTTGTAAATGATGAAACTCCTGGAATAAATAACCCTGTTATAGAATCAACAGGCGATGGCTCAAATGATTATTCTGTTGTAGTTTACGAATCTTCTTACGTTACTTTTGACGGAATAGATATTAATTGTGCGGGAACAAATTTTAACTCTGATTTAAGGCTTGAATACGGATATATTATTGCAAAAAACTCAACGCACAACACAATCACAAATTGCACAGTAAATCTTAGTCGTTCAAACGGAAATTTCACTACCGGAATATCAACAATGGACGGCGGTTGCGATTTTAACACGATTACAAACAATGAAATAACAGATTGCGCCGGAGGTATTTTTCTAGGCGATGTTGATGATGTTATTTTTGATGAAAACAACACCGTAAGCAACAACATTATAAATAATCTTGGTTTTTCAGGATACGATGTGGTTTTTGGAATAAAAATAAACAACCAAACTAATGTAATATTGAATAATAATTCGATTTACAACATGGAATCAACAACTGCTCCTGTTTACGGAATTATGTGCAATGACGGATTAAACACAACCTCAGAAATATACAATTGTTCAATTTCTGATTTACGACATCCAACAGGAGACCTGAGATACATGGCCGGATTTTTTATGTCTTATGGAAATCATAATATTCATGATAATGTTGTGTCAAATCTTTCAAATGATAAAGGCTCTTGTGTTGGAATAGACATTACCGCTTTTGGTGAAAATTACGTTTACAACAACAAATTTTACGACATAAATTATACAGGAGACTCATATTATCATGCTTCAGGAGCATATTTTAGCTCAAGTTCACATCCCGATGCCCAGGTTTATTTTTACAATAATTTAATATATGATATTCACGCCGAAAGTGGAATTACAGATATTGATAATTATATTAATGCTTCAGGAATTTATGTAGATCAAGGCAATATTTCAATTTTCTACAACACTGTTTATATAGCGGATACAACAACAAGTTCCAGTAATGTAAGTTCCGCTCTTTTTATAAGAAATCACTATACAGACATTAATTTAAGAAATAATATTTTTGTTAATAAAACAACAGGAACATTTTCAAAAGCACCTGCATTTTATCATTTATCTTCGGATTATTCTGATATTCTGGATATTTCAGATAATAATCTTTATTACTCAGGAACAGCAACAAGCTCAACTCCAGTATTTTACGATGGAACGAACACAGCAAACACACTAGCTGATTATCAATCATTAATTGCCGATTTTGACCAACTTTCAATTACAGAAGACGTACCATTTGTTTCTTCAACAGAACCTTATGATGTTCATGTAAGTACTTCAATTCCAACAAGTATCGAAAGTGCCGGTTTAGCAATTGAAACACCTTTTGTAATCTCAACTGATTTTGAAGGAAACTTACGAAACTCTATAACACCTGACATTGGAGCTTTTGAAGACGACTATATTATTTTGGATAATACTCCACCGAATATTGTATGTAATCTGATTCACAACACCACTTCTGTTGCTAATTATGTCTTAAATGATTTCACATCTATTACAGATGCTAGTGGCGTAAATGTAGATGCTTTTAAACCGCGTTTATATTTTAAAAATTATTATGATAATGATGTTTTTGTTGGAAACACAAGCTCTGACAATGGTTGGAAATACGTTGAGGCTGAAAATTCAAGTTCACCCTTTTCGTTTACAATTGATTATTCATTACTTTACAATAGCCAAGGAGGAAATGGTTTTGTTGAAGAAGGTGATATTATCGTATATTTTGTTGCGGCGCAAGACTTAGCAGATGTTCCGAATGTAGGAGCAAAACCTAACGAAGATTTTGAGGCAACAGATCTTGACAACATTACTTCTTCGCCCGATAATCCAAATTACTTTTTCATTGCTGATTTATATTACGATTTTGAAGCAGACAATGACCAGCAATTCTGGCACGAAGCAGATTTTGGTTACTCAACCGACGAATGGGAAAGAGGAACTCCAACCGGAGGAACAGGTTATCCTGAAACACTTCCGAGCGGAACAAATTGTTGGGGGACAAATTTAGACGGAAACTACTCTAATAACGCGGCTTATATTCTTTATTCCCCTCGTTTTGAAGCCACCGAAAACATAGTTCTTTTTTCTTTTGATGAATTTTTAAACATAGAACAATTGTATTTTGATTCAGTGAAAATTGAATATCAGGTTAATAATTTTTTATGGTATCAATTCGGAGAAATATATTCACGACAAGACACTTCCTGGCACGAAAAAATGCTTGGGTTAAATCTAAATACGGGTGATGATTTTATAATTCGCTGGACAATTTATTCCGATATAGCAACAAGCTATGCAGGTTGGTTTATTGATGATTTTATGCTTAGAGGTGCAACAAATATGTATTATGTAAACTACACAATTGTTAATGAAGATTTAGATCCTGTTGCTTATCCACATATATGGCTTGATGATGCTTCAGCCGGAGATTATTGGCTTGGTAATGATGACGGAACAAAATCAATACCATTACAAAATGGAGAGCACACACACATAATCAACGGTCCGTGGGATGAATATTTGCCTGATTTAGATACATTTACGATAAACAACAAAGACACAAATATTTACGTAATTCTTAATCGTCCTGCTTATTCATTAACATTTGACATTAGTGAAAGTGAAACCGGAAATCCCATAGAAAATGCAGATATTAGTATCAATTCAACTCACTATTATTCAGATGCTTCGGGACTTGTAACAATATCCGATTTAGATGCCGGAAATTACGACTATTCTGTAACAGCAACAGGTTATATTTCAGAATACGGAAACGTTGATTTACAAAGTAATACAACAGAATATGTAGAAATGGAAATCACATGGAATATTGAAGAAACAAAAAATAAATTCACGATTTATCCAAATCCAACAAATGGAATTTTCTCAATTTACAATGAACAATTTACAATTACTAATTTAACAATTTCCGATGTTACCGGAAAAACGATAATTGAAAAAACCGAGATACAACAAAAAGAAACAATTGATTTATCTGATTTTGAAAGCGGAGTTTATTTCATAAAAGTCAAAACAGAATCAGGTACAGATACCGAAAAAATAATCAAACAATAAGAAAAGGGCTTTTGCCCTTTTTTTTATTAATTCTATAATTTAATAAAATTGTTTCGATTTAAAATATTCTGAATCCACCAAAAAAATAAGAAAAACCGCAATATTTTTTAGTAATTTTTTTATAAATTAATTATTTTTGAAGCTAGTGATGTTTTAATAATAATTTGGGAATGGTTGTTCTAATTTGAGTTTCAGGATAATTTATTTGAAATTTCTTTTCAGATTTGCAAAAAAAGACGATGAAAATAAACCACCATAAAAAGAATAACCTTATTGGAGTAATACAACCTAAAAAAACTTTTATATTTGCAATTAATATTGTAAATCAACAACTTAACTCGACTTAAGGTAATCTATATAATAGTAACTTTCCCCAACTCGAGTTGGGATAATACAAACGTTAAAGCAAATCAAAAAAACAAAATAAAATGATACAAATAATTCAGGAAACATTAGAAAGGATTACAGAATTTAGAGATAACTATGTTTCTAACGAACAAGCTGTAAGAACTCAACTGATAGAGCCAATTTTAAACGAATTGGGATGGAAAACAGCTAATCCAAAATATGTGAAACCTAATGCACCGGACGAAGACGGAAAAATCCCTGATTATACACTGTTGAAAAATGGTAAAACAACACTAATTGTCGAGGCCAAAAATTTGTCTGTTGATTTGCAAAACAAAAAAATTATCGACCAATTAGCTCATTATTGCTTTAATCGTGGTATTGATTTCGGTATTCTTTCAAACGGAATTAAATGGTTACTTTTTAAAACATTTGAAAAAAATCCGAAAGACAGAATTGTTTGGGAAGTAGATTTAGAAGCAGATAAACCTGAATTTGTTGCCCAAAGTTTAAAATCTTTCAGTTATCAAAATATAGATTTGCTTGATACTTTGCTGAAAAAAAGCAAGTTATTAGATGACGTTTGGAAGTCTTCAATAAAAACTACCGATGATATTATCGCACTGATTTCAGATATTATCTACAATAAAGTTAAAAAGTCAAATCCGGGATTTAAAATTGAGAGTTCAGATATACATGCATATACACGCAACAAAATAGATGAATTGTTTGAAAATGCTCAAATAAATGACGATAATACCGAAGATGAAGCAAATAATGAAAATCTCAATAACTTTCCTGATGTTGAAGATGTTGTTTTCGGTAAGCATAAAAAGAAAAAGCCACGCGAAAAAATCAGTGTTACTTTTCCCGACGGCAAAGTAATTAAACACAAAAAAGTGGTAGATACCTTTGTTGAAACTATAAATAAAATCGGACAAGAAAAAATAGCACCATTAGAAATATACCGGGCAGGTGTGCCGATAATTTCCACCACCAAAGATGATTTTTATAATCAACATAAATCAGGCAAATATTGGATTATGGTGCATACTTCGACCAAAGAAAAAATGGCAATTTTAAAAGAAATTAATGAAAAATTGAATTTAAATCTGATAATTGATACATTTACAAACGATAAAACATAAAACTGAAACAGTGTTTCAGAAATTAGAACTTCAAAACTGAAACGCCGTTTCAGAATTATAATTATTTATAAATGAGTAGTTTAATAAAAGATAATAGGTATATTCAATTTCTGGAAACTATTCTGGAAAAAATTCAAATTGCCCGAATAGATGCTTCACAAAAAGTAAATTCGGCTACGATGGAATTGTACTACAATATTGGAAACCTGATAGTTGAAAAACAAGCAGAATACGGTTGGGGTAGTTCTGTCGTTGAGCAGTTATCAAAAGATTTGCAAGAAATAACAGACGCTACCATAAGTTTTTCGGAACGTAATCTGTGGTTAATGAAACAATTGTTCGTTGAATATAGAGACCGCGAGCATCTTCTGAAATATGTTAATAATATTCCGTGGGGGCAAAACATAGTAATTCTGCAAAAAATAAAAGATTATAAAGCAAGAGAATATTATTTAAAAGCAACAGCCGGATATGCTTGGGGCAGAACTGTTTTGATAAATCAGATAAAGGCAAATGCTTATGAATACCATTTAGAAAACCCGAAACAACACAACTTCAACGAAACATTGCCAAAGCATCAATCGGAACAAGCTGATGATGCAATGAAAAGCGTTTATAATCTTGAAATACTGGGAATTAATAAACCAATTCACGAACGTCAAATGGAAAAACGAATGGTCGAGAAAATCAAAGACGTTTTAATGGAACTGGGTTACGGATTTACGTTTATCGGAAACCAATACAAACTCAAAGGCAACACGAAAGATTATTACATTGACTTGCTTTTTTATCATCGCGGATTAAGATGTCTGATTGCAATAGAGTTAAAAACAGGCGAACACAAAGCCGAATACGCTGGTAAATTAAATTTATATCTAAATTTGCTTGATAACCAGATAAAAATGAAAGAAGAAAATCCTTCGATAGGAATAATTTTATATGCCGAGAAAGATAATTTTGAAGTAGAATTTTCGCTCAAAGATTTTCAAAAACCAATCGGCGTTGCAGAATATCAATTAACAAAAGAATTGCCGGATAAATTAAAAGGAAAGTTACCATCAGCCATTGAACTGAAAAAGCATTTAAAAGATAAATATGGATTTGAAAATAATGAAAATGAATATGTTGCTTTAACAGCAGTTTGGACGTCAGTCTGGCAGGTAGCGATCTGCTCTCGCAGAATGTTTCTTGGGCATTGCCCACTACACTAAACAAGCCACCTGCCAGCCCGCTACCAAGCCGTTTTCGTTATTTTAAAGAAAAACTTAAATACAATGAATAGAATAAACACAACAATTTTATTTTTAGCAGTAATAGTCACAATTTGTTCTTGTGAAAAAGACAAAGAAGTTAACAGAAATGATAGTGCCGTTAAATTAGAACTAGACTTATCAGGAAGTATACAAAATCCGGCATTTTCTCCTGATGGAAAAACAATCGTATTTACCCTTTTCCGAAACGGATACAATAAACCACCATCTGATTTGTACACATTTAATCTTGAAACAAATATACTGAGGTTATTAGTGGCTGATGGCAATAGCAATGTGAATTTACCGGGACAAAGTTGGAATGAATCTTTAAATTCAATAATCTTTTCATCTGATAGAGAACCTCACGATGAAATATATTATATCGCCGAAAATGGGACAACAGGAGATGAAATACGTATTACTAACAGAACTGATAGTGTTGCGTATGAACCAACTTTTTCGCCTGATGGACTCTGGATAGTATTTGAATCTCATAAATTAGAAGAAGAAGAAAACGGAGTGATTACAAAATACAAACTTGATGGCACATCAGGATATATTAATTTAACACCACTTGGGGAGGATTGTAAACAACCAAATTGGTCACCAATGGGAGATAAAATATTATATCAAAAAGAAGAAAACAAACAGTGGGATATTTGGGTAATGAATATTGACGGTAGCAACAAAACCATGATAACGAATTTTGAAGGGAGCAAAACAGATGCTGTATTTTCTGCTGACGGACAATATATAATTTTCAGTGCTGAAAATAGCGAAACTGAATTCGCAAATATTTATACAGTATCTATTTCAAATGGTAGTCCTATACAATTAACAAATTATTCGGGCTACGATGGAGCACCCTCAATTTCTCCCAATGGAACAAAACTAATATTTGAAACTTCTTCTGAAGACCCTGACAAAAGTGATGGAACAAGTCTTTGGCTATTAGATTTGAGAAATGAATAATAAACAAAACAAAACAAAAAACATTAAACAACAGATAGATAGATAACACTAAAGAATTAAGCTTCCCCAGAAAGCTTGGACGGCTTTATTTTTTTTGAAAAAGATAAAGAAAAATTATACTTTTACCATCCAAGTTACGCGCATGGTGAAGCAACTCTGCTATCAGTCCATAGTTCAAATATCAATTCGTTATAAGCAAAAGAAATCAATTCATGGAAAAAAATAGTTCAAAAACAAATCAATTAGACAATCGAATATCAGAAAACAAATTTGATGAAAGGGATTTTTTATGGTTAAACGAAGGGGCTAATAATCAGATAACTAATGCACCTTATTATGGTGATGTTACTGAACTAAACACAGAACGAACTATCTTAGATTTAGCAGGAAAAGAAACACTTGCTGTAATTGTTTCTGATTTAATGGATTTGCTCGAAACTTCTGTAGCAATTTACGAAAAAAATGGCGATTATGCTTTTGGAATGTTCAATTCGGGTTGGTGTCAGTTAATGGATAGCGCATCAAGAAAATTATGCAACACCGATGATAATAAAACAGCATTAAACTGTGGCAAATGGATTTGTCATGAAGATTGTTGGAATAATTCAGCAAAAGCAGCAATTGAATCTAAAAAATCAACTGATATTGATTGTATAGGGAAAATAAAATTATATGCCGAACCAATATTTGTAAACGATGAAGTTATCGGTACGATTAATATCGGCTACGGAAATCCACCAAAAGATGAAGTTGTTCTACAAAAACTTGCATACGATTATAATATTGATTTTGAACTTTTAAAAACCAAGGCTAATGAATATAATCCTCGCCCAAATTTTATTATTGAAATTGCAAAAAAACGCTTAAAATCCTGTGCAAAATTAATTGGTGAAATTGTTACCCGGAAGAAAGTTGAGCAAGCATTTAAAGAAAGCGAATATTTACATAGAGAAGTTTTATCAAATATATCAGATGCCGTATTTTTAACTGATGAAGAAAACAATTTTACTTTCGTTTGTCCTAATGTACATTACATATTTGGTTTTAAAAAAGAAGAAGTCATAAAATTACAGAAGATTACAAATTTAATACCGGAATTACATAATATTGATAAAATAGAATTAAATAAGAGAAACGAAATTAAAAATATTGAATGTACTGTTTACGATAAATATAAACAGCAACACACACTACTGATTCATATCAAGAAAGTAAATATCAGAAAAAAAGAAATATTATACTCTTGTAGAGATATTACAGAAAAGGTTAAAACAGAACAAGCTTTAAAAGAAAGCGAGGAAAAACATCGTATGTTAATTGAAAATCTTGGAGAAGGTATTGGAAGTGTCGATGAAAACGAGAAATTTATTTTTGCAAATCGAGAAGCTGAAATGATTTTTGGTTTAGAACCCGGCAAATTGATAGGTAAAAATGTAAAAGATTTTATTTCGGAAAAAAATTATAATTATATAAAAGAGGAAACTTTCAAAAGAAAAGAAGGACAAAAAAGCACTTACGAACTTGAAATTATCAACTTAAAAGGTGAAAAGGTTGATCTATTAATTACAGCAACACCTGAATTTGATATTGATGGAAATTTTAAATCGACATTTGCAATTTTTAGAGATATTACCGAACAAAGGCTAACAGAACAAGCATTAAAAGAAAGCGAGAAAAAATTTCGGGCTATTTTTGAACAAGCCGGCATTGGAGTTGCTTTAGTTAATACAAAAACCGGCAAATTTGTGCGTATTAATCAACAATATTGCGATTTTATAGGTTATACCAAACAAGAAATCCTTCAAAAAACATTTATGGATATTACACATCCCGAAGATGTTCAACCAAATATCAATTCCACCTTAAATATGATTTCCGGTGAATTAAACATTTTAACTTATGATAAAAGATATATTCGTAAAGACGGAAATATTGCTTGGGGAAGATTAACAATTTCTCCTTTATGGAAAACAGGAGAAAAACCAGAAACATATTTTCATGTTGCTATTGTAGAAGATATCACAGAAAGAAAACAAACCGAACAAGCATTAAAAGAAAGCGAAGAAAAATTAAAGATATCAAATGCCGATAAAGACCGTTTTATGCAAATTCTTGCTCACGATTTAAAAAATCCATTTAGTTCTCTTTTAGGTTTTTCTGATTTATTGATTAAAAATTTGCATAAATACGATATCGAAAAAATCGAACATCAACTTAAAATTATACATCAAACAACGCGCAAAACATATAGTTTGTTAGAAGATTTGTTGTTGTGGTCTAAATCACAATCCGGAAAATTGACAATAAACCCTCTAAATATAGTTTTTGGTGATATTTGCAACGATATAATAAACAATCTTAAAAATCAATCAAACCCAAAAGGTATAACAATACAATGTTTCGAGGCTGAAAGAACTTTTTTAACAGTCGATTTGAATATGTTTAAAACTATTTTACGTAATTTAATTTCAAACGCAATAAAATTCACTAATAAAAATGGACAAATAAGAATTTTCTCAGAAAGAGATAACGAAAATGTAAAAATTACAATTTCTGATAATGGTGTAGGAATTGAAAAAGAAAACATACCAAAACTTTGGGATTTTACACAACCATTTTCTACAAAAGGAACATCAGATGAAAAAGGAACAGGTTTTGGTTTATTGGTTTGTAAAGAATTTGTAGAACAACACGGCGGAAAAATCTGGGTTGAAAGCGAAATTGGAAAAGGAAGTGATTTTATATTTACTATTCCTTTCAGCAATGACAAACTATAAATAAACAACAAAAACACTTCTTATATTTGCTAAAATCAAACCTCAATAAAACACAAACAACTGAAAATCAGCGCATTGTACGCTTTGTTTAAATCAGAAAAAAACACCTGATTTAGGCAAAGTACCTTTGGCTGGTGTTTTCCACCAGCCAGTACTTTTCTACTCTTTATTTGCATTAAAAACAACCTTGCCAAATAATTCTATCTCATAAGTATAATTTTACCACTTATCCATTGTTTCCCCATGGGATATCTTATCAGATATATTCCGGAGGCATACCCGCTTAAATCTGCTGTGACAACTTCATTTGGTTGAATATCAGTAATTATCTGCATAACTTTTCCACTTAAATCACTAATATACAATTCTTCAATTTCTTTGTTTGAAACAATATTGATTTGTCCTGTTGTTGGGTTTGGGTAAAATTTCCATTCTAATTCAATTATATTTTGAATATTGTTAGGATCCTCAATATTATTTGTGTCAACATCTACAAGAGCTGAATCGGCATGAATAATTACTACAGAATCAGGAAGATTTACGCCTAAATCAGCAATTTGCTGTTGAACATCAGGCATATAAGTGTACGACTTAATAATTCTGACTAACAAATCATTCAATATTTCTGTTTGATATTCAACGGTACTTGGTTTTATATGCGAATATCCTATGGCACTTCCATCTGTTAAAAATGTATAAGTTCCATTAGTTGCTAATGCAATACATCTCATCAAATATTCTGTTTCTTTGTTTGTGCCACTTCCTGTTAATGGTACAATTCTAATTCCTTTTTCTGCTGCCTGATAACACAAATTTATTATTCTTTCCTGAACTTCGGGAGTGTTATGAGGATGGGCATCAAGTACTAAAAATATAATTTTTGTTCGAGTATCATCGCCCCAACTCAAATTATTTATTGCTAAATCTAAAGCTACATCAACTGCTTCGGGATAATCTCCTCCTCCGTTAGCATTATGTTCGTTGGCATAAGCTATTGATTCCGACAAAACTCGGGTAAAATCCTGTGATTCAGTTAAATATATATCGCCTTTGTCACGATAAAAAACATTGGCAAAACGTAAATTTAAGGTATTACTAAATTCTTTTGCTTGAAAAATTACGTCATTTATATCAAATTTCAAATAATCCATTTCGTCTTGCATACTTGCTGTAGCATCTACAACTATTGCAATATCAACGTTTTGTGGTTTTTGATATTTTGTATTTAGGGCAAATATATTTATTCCTTCTTCAAATTTCTTTGCATTGTCTATTGTTGTAATTATTCCGGCATAAGTAACTCTAATAGAAGCTGATTGGATTTCGGATGGTTTATCAAATTGTAAACTTCCCCAAAGCTCGGCTTTGCCTGTATTGTCAGTTCGGCTAGTGTAAACTACATTTTTCCCATCTAAAAGTTCAACTTTTGCATTTGCCAAAGGTAAACCGTCTTTGTTTGTTAGTTGAACAGTGTAACGATCTGTTGGTGAAAAGTTCCATAATGACTGATTTTTACTAAGTTCGTCATTTGTTAATTCTGTCCATAGTTTCCACTTAGAAAAATCATTTATTTCTCCGGCTGTCAATTTACCGGACTTTATAGAGTCATTTTCTTGTTTGCCCCACATATTGGAAATTACTACTCTTGAGTTCATCGCATAACTTACAGATTTTGATTTTCTGTAGGAATAATCTTCTTCATAACTTAGCATTTTTTCAGCCGAATACCTACTTTCTTCATCTTCCGACAAACTAAAATCTATTTCTTCATCATCATCAACAACAATTTCTTTGACTATTGTTTCGTATCCGGCATAATTAATTTCACAACGATATGTTCCTACATCTAATTTGACATCAAAATTCCCGTCTTTATCTGATAATACATTGGCTACAAGCGAATCATTTTGATAAATATCAACATTTGCATACCCTAAATTTTTTGTCATTGACCGTGCTGAACCAAAATTTGAATTTACATTTCCTGAAATTGATTGCGCCGAAACAGACATATTAAAAACACAAAAAACAATCAATAATAATTGTTTAATAGAGTTAGTTTTTTTCATAATGCTAGAATTTGTGATTTGTTTGAACATTAAAATTCGACAAATTTTCTGTAAAACCCCAAAATAGAGAAGAAGGTTTTTGATTTTTTAAGGATTTCCGCATAATTTCTTGTTTCCTATTCTTTTTAGTAGATTTTTTTTTGGCATTTGGTTTTACAAATATAATGAAAATTACCAAACCAATTTACTCTAATTATAGGCTTCTGAATCAGCTTTAAGAAGAGCTAATAAATACCAATTTAATAAAAAAATCAAATAATTCTATAGTTTGTTGATTTTAATGGATTTGTTATATTTACACATTCAATCTCAAACAAAAAAATTTCGCAAAAAATTATATCTTAATAAAAAAAAGCCTTTAACAATCAACCCATAATTTATTGATTATGAACAAACTACAAGAAAAAGACAAAAACATTATGGTAAAGTGGCTCGACCAATTTACAGACACTTTTATTGCCACAAAAACTGAGCAAATTGACATCTATATTGAAAAAATAAAAGAGCAAAACCCCAACATTAGCCAAATAAATCTTGCAAAAAAAATAAGAAATAAAAAATCACTTAATAATGGACTGGTTGGTGCAGTAACAAGCATTGGAGGCATAATAACCCTTCCTGTAACTGTTCCGGCAGATTTGATTGCTACCTGGAAAATACAAATTGCACTGATTTATGCAATTGCAAAGATTTTTGGTTATTCAGACAATGACGAATATTTAAAAACCGATATTTACTTAATTTTAGCCGGGAAAAAAGCTTATGAAGCATTTAATGAAATTGGAATTAACAAAGGTGATAAAATAACAAAAAAAGCGTTAAAAAAACATTTGTTTAGAGAAATTAGCGGAAGAATATTGAGAATTATCCCTCAAAAAATAATCGCCAGAGCCGGCGAAAAATCAGTATCACATTTTATGAAACTTGTGCCTCTGGCAGGCGCTCCGTTTGGATTTGCTTTTGATTATATCGAAACTCGATCAATTGGAAGTAATGCAATAAAGTATTATAGTGAATAAAATTTATTGAGAAATAAATAACATTTAACAATTAATAAAAGAAACAACTATGCCGGTAGTGAAAATATCAATTCTGCCTCAAACAGCAGAAAAAAAAGGAGAAATATCAAAAGGTCTTACCGAAGTACTATTTCAGAAGGCAGATCTAACTAATAAAAACACATGATTACTAATAAAATTAGAGCAATATTTAATCCGGAGCTTTATCACGGATTAGGCAAACAAAAATCTTTTTTTGAAGGTTGGTATTATAAAATAATTTCAAAAGATAAAAAAAAATCTTTTGCTATTATTCCCGGAATTGCAATGGATAAAGAAGGGAAAAAACAAAGTTTTATTCAGATTTTAGATGGGCAAAAACTTTCTGCAAAATATTTAAAATTTGATGTTGATTTGTTTAGGGCAAATTCAAAAAAACTTGAAATAATAATTGATAGTAATAAGTTTGAATACAATAAAATTCATTTAGAAAACCCTGAAATTAAGGGCGATATTGCTTTTAACAAACAAATTCCGTGGCCAAATAGTTGGTATTCGCCAGGAATTATGGGACCTTTTACTTTTGTGCCTTTTATGGAATGTTATCATGGAATTTTAAGTATGGATCATCAAATTCAAGGCGAACTTGAAATTTTCGGAGAACGTATTGACTTTTCCGGCGGTAGAGGTTATATGGAAAAAGATTGGGGACGTTCATTTCCA
>JAFGUD010000494.1 GCA_016938685.1 Bacteroidales bacterium
AGAACTTAGCGTTTCTTCTGATGAAAAAATGAAAAATATTGTTGCCACTATTCAACGCGACCAAAATAAAATTATCAGAAATCAATCAGCACAAACGCTAATAATACAAGGAGTTGCCGGCTCCGGAAAAACTTCTATTGCCTTGCACAGAATAGCTTTTTTGTTGTATAAATTCAAAACCTCCTTAAAATCAGAAGATATTCTAATAATTTCGCCCAATAAAGTTTTTTCTGATTATATCTCAAATGTTTTGCCTGAACTTGGCGAAACTCAAATTCCTCAGACCGGTATGGAAGAACTTGCTGTCGAAATTTTGGGAGATAAAATAAAATTTCAAACTCTTCAGGAACAAATTAACAATCTGCTTGAAAATGAAGATCAGAAACTAATAAGCCGCATTAGAATTAAAACAATTTCGGATTTTATTGAAGAACTCGACAATTTTGTTGCTTATGTTGAACGAAGATATTTTATACCAAATGATATTATAATAGATGGTATAACAATTTCCAGTTCTATAATACTTAATAAATATCAAAGTTATCATAGAATCCCTGTTTTAAAACGTTTTTTGGAAATATCACTATCATTATCTGATTATGTCAGAATAAAACATCGAAAAGAACTTAAAAAACCCCAGATTAAAAAAACAGAAACAGAAATAAAAAAAATGTTCAAAACGACCAATATTAAAGATATATACAAAGATTTTTATGATTGGTTAGAAATGCCCGAATATCTAAAATTATTGCCAAAATCTGTTTACGAATATTCTGATGTTTTTCCTTTGGTTTATCTCAAAATAAAACTTGAAGGAGCAAAAAATAACAGTAAAGTAAAACACTTACTTGTTGATGAAATGCAGGATTACAATCCAATACAATATACGGTTTTGTCGCTTCTTTTTTCTTGTCAAAAAACAATTTTAGGTGACGAAAATCAATCTGTAAACCCATTTAGCTTAACAACTGCTTTTCATATCAAAAAAATATTTGAAGATGCAACAATAATGCAATTGAATAAAAGCTATCGTTCGACGTTCCAAATTACAGAATTTGCACAAAAAATAAATCCGAGTAAATCATTAGAGGCTGTTAATAGGCAAGGTGAAAATCCTGAAATTATTGAATGCGAAACTTCTGATGAAGAAATTATTCAGGTTGTAAGGTTGATTGAAAATTTTAGAAATTCTGAGCATAATTCTTTGGGAATAATCTGTAAAACTCAAAGTCAGGCAGAAGAATTATTTAGCATAATAGAAAAGAAAGGGCATAAAGCATATTTGCTTAATTATCAAAGCACTGCATTTTATAAAGGGATAATAGTAACATCTGCTTTTATGGCAAAGGGTCTTGAATTTGATCAGGTTATTGTGCCATTTGTTAACCGAACCAATTATAAAAAAGACATTGAAAAAAGTTTGCTTTATATTGCTTGTACTCGCGCTATGCACAAGTTAGATATTACTTATTCAGGAGATATTTGTGAATTTTTGACGTAATAATTTTTGAAAAATAATTCCGATAGAGGTCAAACAAATAAATTAAGCCTCAATTCTTTTAAATTCTTCGACAATAAAAACTACAATGTAACTCATTCTGTCAAAATGTTTTTCTTCAATAACAATGAATTTTTTGTCGTTTGTTAAAATCTTTGCCATCTCCATTAACTCAAATCTTCTTTTGAGAAGGCTTTCAAAACTAAACGGGAGTTTTATTTTTATTCTTCTCATGACAAATGTTATTTGCGGTTTATATAATGTAATACGAAGTTTACTTTATTTTTGTTTCAATTTCCTCAAACTTTTTGACATTAATTGGTTTAGCATATCTTTTTAAAATCAGTTAAAATTGAATTTGTATTTTGCGAAAATCGCAAACGCCTAATAATCAATCTATTGCCACAAGAACTCGTTTAGAGACTTTTTTGTGCATTTTATTTAAAATGGTAGTTTTATGGGATTCTTTTCTTTGATAAAATGATTTTTGGCATTTCACATCTAATATTTTTGATTTATAATTGCAGGTTGAAAATTTTAAATTATGAAAGGAAAAATTCATAAAAAACTTGGTGAATTGCCTGCTACAGCAATTTGTGGGAACGATATCAGTTTTTCAGTTTTGTACGTTTCTGCTTTGTCAATAATTTTGCCAGACAATACGCATGGCTAACTTTATTGATTGTCGCTTTTGTTTTGTTTTTATTCCGAAAAATATACGGAGAAGTTGTAGGAGCGTTACCTCTAAATGGAGGAGCATATAATGCTTTATTGAACACAACCAGTAAAAGTATGGCTTCTTTTGCAGCTACATTAACTATTTTGTCATACATGGCAACTTCGGTTATTTCCGGCAATGAAGCTATGCATTATCTCCATAATATTGTGCCTCAAATTGAAGTAATAACAGCAACTATTCTGCTACTTACTTTTTTTGCCTTATTAACCATTATTGGTATTACAGAATCATCTAAAGTTGCTGTAACTATTTTTATTATTCATTTGACATCAATGATAATTCTTGCCGGAGCAATAGGTTTTTATTTAATGAAAAATGGTCTTTCTGTTTTTATTCAAAATTGGCATACTCCACTCGAACACGGAAATATTTGGACCGCTATTTTCTTCGGTTTTTCAGCGTCAATGCTAGGAATTTCAGGATTTGAAAGTTCTGCTAACTTTGTTGAAGAACAAAAACACGGCGTTTTTCGCAAAACTCTAAGAAATATGTGGGTTGTAGTAAGTGTTCTAAATCCACTCACTAATGGCATTTTTTGCATTATCAATTGTTCCTATTGGCGAAGTTAAAGAATTATATGAAAACACTTTATTATCTCACATGGGAGATGTTTCGGGCGGAGCATGGTTAGCGTTGGTTGTTTCAATAGATGCTGTTTTGGTTTTAAGCGGAGCTGTTTTAACTTCTTTTGTTGGAGTTTCCGGACTATTAGACCGCATGACTTTGAATAGAGTTTTACCTCCTTTTTTCTTGAAAAAAAATAAACGTGGTAGTTCTCATCGAATTATTATTTCTTTTTTAATTTTAGGAGTATCAGTATTACTATTGACCAAAGGAGAAGTA
Source organism: Bacteroidales bacterium (assembly GCA_016938685.1). Lineage (GTDB taxonomy): Bacteria > Bacteroidota > Bacteroidia > Bacteroidales > JAFGUD01 > JAFGUD01. Next base: position 3,081 of record JAFGUD010000494.1, read on the forward strand.
ACAGTTCTTGCCGGTGTATATACAATTTCATTTTTAGCTGTAATGGCTTTATTTGTAATTGGAAATATGTTTTTAAAGTCAGACGCTCAAAACTTCCTAGACCGGAACATGCTCATTGGATAAGTTTGTTTATTGCTCTTTTTGGAGTAGGTGTTGCAATCGTTGGTAATATTGAAATGAAACCAAAAGAAGGGCTACCTTCAAATTTTGCTGTTTTTATGGATTATTTTATCCCGACTATTGCATTTATAATAATAATGCTCAACAGAATTAGTTTACTAAGATTAACTATGAAAATTATTCATTATTTTGTAGATCCATTATTAAAATATGTAAAAAATATTGACTCGACTATTATTAAAACTATAAATAAAATAAACTCTCAGGAATTTGTATTTTTCACAAAAGGGGATAATATCCGAAATTTGAATCGTGTAATGTTATATATCCTTAAGAATGAGCAAACAAGAAAAGTTAAAATTGTAACTATTGTTAATGATGATGAAGAATGTTATCCTTCATTAAGAACAGATTTGGATTATCTTAACAGAGTTTATCCTGAAATAAAAATAGAATTTGTAAAAATTTTCGGCAAATTTGGTCCGGAATTGATTCAATATTTATCAAAAGAATGGGATATTTTACCAAATTTTATGTTTATTGGAGCTCCAGGCGATAAATTTCCTTATAGTATCGAAGAATTAGGAGGAGTTAGATTAATAATTTAATTTTCAAGAAACTCAAATAATAAAAGGGTTTTAAGAGTCGTTGTAAAAATTATATAAATAAAAATTTTTTGTTTCAAGAAATTTTATACTTTTGCGCAACTTAAAAAAATCAACTAAACTTTACAAGTATGTATTGGACACTTGAACTTGCTTCAAAATTAGAGGATGCACCTTGGCCTGCAACAAAAGATGAATTAATTGATTATGCGATTAGATCCGGTGCTCCGTTGGAAGTAATTGAAAACTTACAAGAAATTGAAGATGATTCAGAAGTTTTCGATAGCATTGAAGATATCTGGCCTGATTATCCAAGTAAGGAAGATTTCTTTTTCAATGAGGAAGAATATTAGTATTCACATTAAAAAAATAATGAAGTCGGGTTTTTTAATTAAAACTCGACTTTAGTTTTTTATAAATCATCAAACTAGCCCAAGCATCTGTTGCGGCATATCTTAATTGTGCTTCGCTTAATGTATTCAATTCCCAATTAGATCTTTGTTGACGTTTTGAAATTTTACCATTTAAAACAATAGCCCCAAGTTTCTTTAAACTAATGTTTTCTATTTTAAAATTTTTGACGTAGCTTTGCAGTTCGACAAAATTTGTAGCTCTGAATTTTTTTAGCTGCAAAAGGTCTCTTAAATCTCCATCTACAGCTACCCCAACTTTTAAAATTTTTGGGTCTGAAAGAAGAGAAAAGATTGGTTCAAAGTCTGATAAGTAATGAAGTCTAAAAAGAAATGCCTCTTTCTCAGTTGAAAGTTGTAATAATGACACAGAGTTTTTGGTGTTTTTGGTAAAAGTTGGTTTTGTTTCAGTATCAAAACCAATGCATTCACTTTTATTTAATATAGCAATTGCGTCGGCGATTTGATCGTCACTTGTTATTAAATGAATTGGTCCTTCAAATTGTAATGGTTCTAATTCTTTTAATTCTTCTTCAGAAATTTTTGGTTTATACATATAAAACTTTTTTGCAAAAATATTCAAACACAAAAAAATATCAAAATGATTGAGTTAATTACATCCGTAAAAAACGAAAAAGTTCTTGAAAACGCCATTTCAAGATACCGTGAGCAAAAAATTATTTTGCCTACCTTCAAACAACAAAGAAATCCTGAACTAATTCCTGACAAAATTAAACAAAAATTAAAAGATGTTGGTCTTTGGGACTTAAATCCTTTAAATTTATTTAGAATAACATGGAAAAATGAGCCTATTGAAAAAGGAGGACTTTATGGTCAGGTTAATCACATTGAATTACCTTCTAGTTTAACAGGAGTAAAAGCAAGAATTGTACTTCTTGTTGGTAAATGGTTCCCAACAGGTGCACATAAAGTTGGAGCTGCTTATGGTTGCCTTGCTCCACAAATTACAACCGGAGGTTTTGACCCATTACACCAAAAAGCTGTATGGCCTTCTACCGGTAATTATTGTCGTGGTGGTGCTTATGTTTCTAAATTGATGAATACTGAATCAGTTGCTATTCTTCCCGAAGAAATGAGTCGTGAACGTTTTGACTGGCTGAAAGACACAATTGGCTCAGAAGTTATTGCAACTCCGGGTTGTGAATCAAACGTTAAAGAAATATATGACAAAGTTTGGGATATCAAAAGAACAAGACCTGAATGTGTTACTTTTAATCAATTTGATGAATTTGGAAATGCTGCTTGGCACTATAACACAACAGGACCAGCTTTTGAAGAAGTTTATCAAAAATTAAAAAGTGAAAAATCAAGATTTGCAGGTTTTGCTTCTGCAACCGGTTCTGCCGGAACAATTGCATCAGGAGACTTTTTAAGAACTATTCATCCGCATGTTAAAGTTATTGCTTCCGAGGCATTACAATGTCCTACTTTGTATAATAATGGCTTTGGTGGTCATAGAATTGAAGGCATTGGAGATAAACATATTCCTTGGATTCATAATTCAAAAAATACTGATGTTGTCACAGCTATTGATGATGAAGATACAATGAGACTTCTTCGTTTATTCAATGAACCGGAAGGGAAAAAACTTCTTATTGAAAGTGGTGTTCCTGCTGATGTTGTTAATAATCTTCATTTATTAGGCATTTCTAGTATTTCTAATTTGCTTTCGGCTGTAAAAGCTGCAAAATATTTTGAAATGACTGAAGATGATTTTATTTTCACTGTTGCAACCGATTCTGCTGAAATGTACATTTCTCGTTTAGAAGAACTAAACGCAGAACGCGGACATTATTCAAACATTCAAGCAGCAAAAGATTTTGAAACCTGTCTTACTGCACAGAAAATTGATTATTTACAAGAATTAACTTACAATGACCAAAAACGTATTCATAACTTGAAATATTATACTTGGATTGAGCAACAAGCTAAAGAACTTGAAGACTTAAATCAACTTTGGTACGATAGAGAAATTTGGCCGAATGTCTTTAATCAGGTTGATCGTTGGGATGAACTAATTAATGAATTTAACGAAAGAACAGGTCTTTTAAAACAACTATAAAGTTTTAAAATTAAAAGTCGAAAGTTTTTAAAAAATTGAATGATTTTTGCGGTCTCAATTAAACTTTCGACTTTTTATATTAATGATTGAAAGCTCATTATTCAAAATTTATCAGATATGAAATTTAATTATCATTGTACTAATTGCGGTAGAATACATGAAACCGACGAAGTAATATACTTATGTCCTGTTTGCGCCGAAAAAAATAAAGAAAACGAACCTCCTAAAGGTGTTCTTAAAGTAGTTTATGAATACGATAGAATTTCAAAGGATTTTGAAAAGCTAGAAAAAGAAGGTTTTATAAGTTTGCTACCGATTGAAGATATATACAGTTTACCAAACCTTAATGTAGGTAATACTCCATTATATGAATACGCTTTTAATCGTTATGGAGACGAAATTACTCTTTTTATAAAAGATGATTCTCAAAATCCAACTTATTCATTCAAAGATAGAGCTTCGGCATTAGTTTCTGCTTTTGCCCAAGAAAAAAAAATTGACACAATTGTTACTGCTTCTACCGGAAACGCAGGAAGTTCGCTTGCCGGCATTTGTGCTGCTCAGCAACAAAAGGCTATTATTTATGTTCCCAAATCTGCTCCTCTGGCTAAGTTAACGCAAATTAAAATGTATGGTGCTGAATTAGTTGAGGTTGACGGAAATTATGATATGGCTTTTGATTTGAGCATTAAAGCAAGTAAAGAAAATGGATGGTATAATAGAAATACTGCTTATAATCCATTAACTATTGAGGGGAAAAAAACTGTTTCTTTTGAAATTTACAGTCAGTTAGAAGGTGAATTGCCGGACAGAATTTTTGTTCCTGTTGGAGATGGAGTTATTATTAGTGGAGTTTACAAAGGATTTGAAGATTTATTAAAAATAGGAATAATTGAAAAAATGCCAATTATTGTTGCTGTTCAAGCAGTTGGAAGTAATAATTTGATTTCAAATATAAATACTGATAAATTTGTAATAAAACCTTCTAGCACAATTGCTGATTCAATATCTGTAGATATTCCACGAAATTATTATATGGCTAGAGATTTTATTAATCAGTACAAAGGAGAAATACTAGAAGTTAGCGATGATGATATTTTGAATGCATCAAAAGCACTTAGCGAAGCAACAGGATTATTCGCAGAACCCGCGGCAGCGGCGGCATTTGCAGGTTTTATGACTTATTTTGACGAAGATTTACTTGAACATGGTAGTCGAAACCTTGTGCTTTCTACCGGAAGTGGACTTAAAGATTTATCGGCAGTTCAGGAATTGTTGAAGGCTGAAAAAAAATAAAATAAATAAAAACCAACTTAAATTAAGTTGGTTTTTTTTATCAATCATTGTCAAAATTTTCTCTTCTGCGATTTTTCATTTCAGCATTTTGTTTTTTCAGATTAAGCCTTTTTGCTTTCATTGATGCTGAAATTCCAATTTTTTTGCGAATTTTAGGTCTTCTTAAACCTATTTTAATTAGTTCGTAGAATTTTTTTACGCATATTTCTTTGTTTTTGAGCTGTGTGCGCTCAGTTTGACAGATTATTTGGAGAATATTCCCTTGTATTATTCGGTTTAATAAATTTTTCTTTAATAATTCTTTTTCAAAATTGGTTAGTAAGTTTGAAGCATCAATATCGAATCTTAATTCAACTTTTGTTTCTACTTTGTTTACATTTTGTCCTCCTGCACCACCACTTCTTGATGTCGAAAAGTTGAATTCTGAACTAAAATCTTTCATGTCTGTATTAATCGTTTTTTAATTTATTATGACATGGAAATTGTATTTAGGTTGCTTTTGTCCTAAAAAAATTACAACTTAAAGCTTATCACTAAAACATCGTCAATTTGTCTTCCTTTGCCTTTCCACCTGGTAAATTCGGAGAGTAAGTTATCTTTTTGGTGTTCTAATTTTTTGCCATAATTTCTGATGAGTATCTTTTTGAAATTTCTACTGTAATATTTACTTTTTTTGTCTTCGTTAAATTGGTCATAAAAACCGTCGGTTAATAATACTACTTGATCATCTTTATTTAGATGTACTTTCTTGCTGGTAAATTGATGTTCGTTGAAATATATTCCAATTGGTTGTCTACTTGCACTTATTGTGTATAGTTTAGAATCATTAAATTCCATGTTTTTTCTTTCATCAACATCAATATTATTTTCAGGAATATTTTTTCTAATGATATAAATAGGATTGTTTGCACCTGAAAATTCTAATTCTTTTGTTTCTGTATTAATTGCACAAAAAGAAATATCCATTCCGTCTCTTGATTCTGAATCCAAATTTATCTGATTTAAAGAAGTTTTTAGTTGACTTCTAAAAGACTCTAAAACTTCGCTAGTTGATTCTATTTCGTTTTTTCTAACAATTTCATTCAAAAGAGAAATTCCCAACATACTTACAAAAGCTCCCGGAACGCCATGCCCTGTACAGTCTGCAACAGCAATTAAAATGTGATTGTTTATTTTTTTCATCCAGTAAAAATCTCCTGAAACTATGTCTCTAGGCATGTAAAGTATGAAAAAATCGGAAAAATTATTCTCAAATAATTTATCAGCCGGCAATAGAGCTGTTTGTATTCTTCGAGCATAAATTATGCTATTTGTAATGTCTTCGTTCTGTTTTTGAATTAAATCGCTTTTTTTAGAAATATCTTTGTTGGCTTTTTCCAGACTTTCTGACTGAGCCATCAATTCTTCTTTTTGTTGATTTAATTCTTCATTAATTTCTATCAGATTATCCGCTTGAACTACCAATTCTTCTTTTTGTTGTTCAATTTTAACAGTTCGCTCTTTTACTTTATTTTCAAGAGTTTTATTTATGTCTTCTAGTTCTACGGTAAGCTCTTTATTTGTTGTAAAAAGTCTTGAAAAACGCAATGAAATAGTAAAGGATTGCAGAAAAACAAAAGTAAAAGTTCCCAGAGAAAGCAAATAAGTAGATTTAATAAGAATTTGGTCTAAGAGGATATCATTTATTGCAGTTGCTATTAAAATAACTAGAGCTAAGGCTGAAAATATAGCTCCTTCGTCTTTTTTAATAGCCGCAATAATTAACCCGAACATCAAAAATAATAAAGTAAAAAGTGCCGAAATTTGGAATGGCATCATTAAATATGAAAATACTTTTACAGGTGTAAAAATTGTAATCAGAGCAAATATTATTTGTACTGACATTAAACCGTAAATAATTTTTTGATTGAAATGCTTTTTAAAAATAGAATTAATAAATAATGTGAATGAAAAAATACCGCTGTAATAAGATAGGAAAAGTACATTTACAGATATTTTCCAACTGATCCATGGAAAAATTTTGCCCATCATTACATCTCCAAAAAAGAAAGAAACGAAAGCAGTACTAATACAAAAAATCGCAAAAAACAAAGAAGGACTATCTTCTCGTCTCAAAATAAATAAACCAAAATGATAAAGAGAAATTATAAGCAAAACTCCTATAAGGAAAATATTAAAATAATTTATTTTATTCGATTTTTTGGTAATAGTATCAATATTTCCAAGCAAAATAGTGCCGGAAGTTCCAATTTTTTTGTGATGATAATTTGCTATTTGTAGAATTATTTCCAAATCTGTTGTGTCGCATATAAATTCAACGTTTGTGGGGTTCCAATACGGATTAGTTGACTGCTTATCTATTCCCGGTGTGCCGATTTGTTTTACCAGTTCTCCGTTGATAAATAGTTTGTAAGATGTTTCAATTCTATTTATTCTCAAAGCAAGAATTCTGTTGCCTTCTTTGATTTTAATTTTCAGCCTTAATGTTCCGTAACCATCTGAGCCAATTATTTGTGAATCTACTTTTTGTTTATTCCAGAGAGAAGGAACAATAATATAATTTTCGGGTTGGATGTTTTTTTCTTTAAAATCTTCGCTGGTGTAAAATTTTTGCCAATAAAATTCCCATTCTCCTCTTAAATCAATACTTCCCTGAGTATCAAAATCCCAATCACTAAGGTCAATTTTGCCTTTTTCAACTTTATTTTTATTATCAGTTAGTGCGTTACATGAAAATAAAAATAAAGTTACCAGAAATATTGCAAAGAGAGAGAATTTGCTCATTTGTCCGGTTTTTTCTTTTGTAACAAAGATATTATTTTTTCATAAAAAACAAAATAAATTGAGATTTATGGTAACTAAAAAAAGACTTTGATTATTATCAAAGTCTAATTTTATTAACCTGCCGGAAAATTTTCGGCGTTGTCAATCATGCCTGCCAGTTTTTGTGGTTCATGAATCAGCAATGGAAGATGTTGAGGACAAATTCTAACTTCATTTCCTTTGTAGGTCATTATTACCAATGGTATTTCGTCTTCTGTTTTTTTGCAAACAAGACAAGTTTTATTTTCTTCTGTCATAATTTAAAATTAAAATTTAATTCAGACAAAGCTATCTGAATTATCGGAAAGAAAAAAAAATCCGCAAATAATTTGCGGATTTATATAATTTATCTTTTAGTTATTCAATTTTCCCATTTCCATTTGCATCTACAGAAATAATAACTGTTTTCCCGTCTTTTGATACTTTACATCCATCACCAAGAGCAACTAATCCCATATTATTTCCATTGAAAGTATAACCTGAATATTCACATTTTGCAAAAAAGTTTAATTTTTCATCAATAAAACCATATTTATTGTTGTTCCTAACTATTATTAAACCTTTTTGACGCCAATCGATTCCATTATATTCAAAATATATTTCTTCGAACTGAAAATCAATTATTACGTTTCCGCTTTCGTCTAAAAGGCCTAATTTATTAGTGCCAGATTCACTTTCTACTTGTAGGTTATCTACATTTGCATTAGATATTATCTTGTTACATTCGTCAAGCATTTCTTTGGCATCAACAAAATCAGGATATTTATCTAATATTTCTTTGAATAATTTTTTTGCCCTAGCAATGTTTTTTTGATCAAATACACTTTTTGCAGCATTGTAATCATCAATTGCATCATTTAAAGTAACAATCTGACTTGTAACATGGTCATTTTTGTCGTCAATTGATTCATAAACGCTTTTTGCGTCAACATATTCACCAACATTATATAAACTATCACCCTTAGAAATTAGTTGTTCTGTTTTATTGTTGTTTCCGTTAAAAATATTTGTATTTCCGTCTTTATTATGGAAAAATATAAAATATGATCCAATTCCTCCGCCAATAACCACAATTGCTAAAATAATCAACAACCAAGGTGTTTTTTTAGGGTCTTTGGGAGGTTTTGGTTCAGTATTTTTAATTGGTTTATTGTTGTTTTTAGTAGTGTCTTTTAAAGTATTCTTTGTTTCAACTACTGGAGCAGATTGGGGGTTGTTTAGTAATCTAATAATTTCGTCGCAATTGTGAAATCTATCAGCAGGTTTTTCAGCAAATGCTTTTGTTATAATGTATTTATATGCATTATTTTTAATTTCTGCTGCTGCCGAAGGTTCTACTTTTCCTGTTAACATTTCAAGGAAAATTTTACCAAAAGAAAAAATATCTGCTCTTTGATCAACATCAAAACCTTTTTGCATTTGCTCGGGTGCGGCATAACGAGGCGTTCCAACTTTTAATAAATCGTCGTCAAAATTATCTGCAGCTGCAAGCCCAAAATCAAGTATTTTAACATTATCACCTCTGAATGTGACATAAATATTATCGGGTTTTAAATCGCGGTGAAAAATTTGTTTTTTGTGAACATACCCTAACGCATCAAGTATCTGACGAGCAACACTTTCTGCAATTGAATCGTTATTTATTCCGGTATGAGTAAAAAGTTGGCTTAATGGTCGGCCATCAACATATTCCATTGTATAAAACAAACCTTCTTCGTCTTCACCTTTATCCAATAGCCTTACAATGTGCGGATGATCGAGATGATACGCGTTTTCAAATTCACGCATAAACAACTCTTTGTATTTTGGATTGTCTTTATATTTAGGCTTTATCCGTTTGATAATTATCCACTTACCATGAAGTTTTGCTTGTGAAACAATGCTCATGGCACCTTGTGTGCTCAAAGGTTTTACGTCAGTAAATTTTGATTTTTGTTTAGTCTCATCGACAGGCGGAGGAGGAGGAGGAGGAGGAGGAGGAGGAGTTTGTTCTTTTTCTTCATCTTCCAAAGAAATAAAACCTGATTTTAATTCATCATCATTACCGTCCAATCTTTTAGCCAGCGCTTCTTCAATCATTTTGTCTACTTGATCCTTGGAAATCCCCATTTGTTGAGCTTTATGCTCAATTAAATTTCGGTCTGTTTGATTGATACTGCCGTTTTCGCATGCTGATTCAATCAATATTTTTAACATATCATTACTCATTTGCCTGTGTTTTTGCTACAACTACAAAAATAGAAATAGTTTACTAATAAAAAAAGCAATTTTATAATTTTAAAACTAATTAGTCACTAGATTTATTTGGATTGGTCAAAACATTTGTTAATCTGAACTCAATAATAATTATTTTTGCTTTAAAAAAAGAATTACTTGCTGATTTATTAAGCTGAAAAACACGACTTTAACTTTTTTAAATGTTTTAAAAAAAAGTCGAATGTGTTTTACAAGTATTTTTTTGTTTCTGCAATAACTTACTTTTGAAGTTGGAAAAAAATGTAATCATGGAAATAACAGTTAAAACTGCCGAAAAACTTGGTTTGTTGGCAGAAGAATACGATAAAATAGTAGAAGTTCTCGGTCGCACCCCTAATTTTACCGAGCTTAGCTTGTTTTCTGTAATGTGGTCAGAACATGCTTCGTATAAGAATTCAATCAAGTGGTTAAAAACTTTGCATCGCGAAGGAAAGCACATGTTGGCTGAACCCGGCGCCGAAAATGCCGGCGTTGTTGACTTAGGCGATGATATTGCCTGTGTTTTCAAAATTGAATCACACAATCATCCTTCTGCAATTGAGCCTTATCAAGGTGCAGCTACCGGTGTTGGTGGTATAAACAGAGATATTTTTTCAATGGGAGCTAGACCAATCGCTCAGCTTAATTCGTTGAGATTCGGCGATTTACACCTTGATAAAACAAAATGGCTTATTAAAGGTGTTGTAAAAGGAATTGGAGATTACGGCAATGCTTTTGGTGTGCCGGTTGTAGGCGGAGAAGTTTATTTTGACTCTTCGTACAACACAAATCCTCTTGTAAATGCAATGTCTGTTGGCATTGTTAAGAAAGACAGAATTATTTCTGCTACTTCTTATGGCGTTGGAAATCCTGTTTATATTTTTGGCTCTGCTACCGGGAAAGACGGAATTCACGGAGCTACTTTTGCTTCGGCTGATTTAACAAAAGATTCTCACGAAGATTTGCCTTCTGTTCAAGTTGGTGACCCGTTCGCCGAAAAACTTATTCTTGAAGCATCATTAGAACTTGCTGAAACTGATGTTATTATCGGAATGCAGGATATGGGAGCAGCAGGAATTATTTGTTCAACTTCCGAAATGTCGGCAAAAGGTGAACACGGAATGAAAATTTATCTTGACAAAGTTCCTTTACGACAACAAAATATTCAACCTTGGGAAATTCTTCTTTCTGAATCTCAAGAAAGAATGTTGGTTGTACTTAAAAAAGGTCAGGAAAAAGTAGCTGAAGATATTTTTAACAAATGGGATATTCAATTCGCTCAAATTGGAGAAGTTACAGAAGGAGATCAACTTGAATTTTATTGGAACGAAGAACTGGTTGCAAATGTACCGGCTGACATATTAGTTTTAGGAGGCGGAGCACCTGTTTACGAAAGAGAATTTCAACGTCCGACTTATTTTTTCAAAAATCAGGAATTTAATATAGATGAAATTCCGGTTCCCGAAGATTTTAACGAAGTTGCTTGTAAGCTAATTCAAAGCCCGAATATTGTTTCTCGTAGATGGATTTTTGAACAATACGATTCAATGGTTAGAACATCAACAATAAGTACAAATTTTGTTGCCGATGCCGGAATAATCAATCTAAAAGGTACAGACAAAGCTCTTGCTGTTACAACCGATTGCAACTCCAGATACGTTTATGCAAATCCAAATAAAGGAACACAAATTGCAGTTGCCGAAGCTGCCAGAAACATTGTTTGTAGCGGAGGAGAGCCTGTTGCTGTTACTAATTGTCTAAATTTTGGAAATCCTTATAATCCTGAGGTTTACTGGCAATTTGTAGAAGCTATTAAAGGAATGAACGAAGCTTGTAAAAAGTTTTCTACCCCCGTAACAGGAGGAAATGTTAGTTTTTACAATCAAACAGTTTTGGACGATAAAACCGAGCCTATTTTTCCAACTCCTGTTATTGGAATGTTAGGTATTATACCGAACAAGAATGATATTATGACAATAGGATTTAAAGATAAAGGAGATGTAATTTTTGTTCTTGGAGAAACTAAAAATGATATTTCTTCTTCTGAATATTTGAATTTTTATCACGCTGTAAAATATTCAAATGTGCCTTATTTTGACCTTGATACAGAATTTAGACTACAGGAAATTACTAAAAAACTTATTAAACTTAAACTTATTCGTTCTGCTCACGATGTTTCAGAAGGCGGATTATTTATAACATTGGTGGAATCTTCAATGATTCATAATGTTGGATTTGATATTACAACCGATTCTGATGTTAGAACCGATGCGTTTTTATTTGGAGAATCGCAAAGCAGAATTGTTGTTTCTGTCACGCCAAATAAAATTAACTCGTTTATTGACTTCATGCGCAAACAAGATTTTCCATTTTTGTCACTTGGACACGTTACAAAAGGAGAACTTAGAATTGATGATATTTCTTTTGGTTTTGTTTACGACATCAAGAAAAAATACATGGATACACTGGGTAATCTTATTGAAGGTAAATAATCTATAAGTTGTAGAATTATTAAAGCCGCAATTACTCATTTTTTATGTATTGCGGCTTTTTTTATTTTATAATATTTTTACAGATTTAACTTTTCTCTCTAATTTTTTGTCTATTCTCAAAACCCATTTCATGAAACCTACTATTTTTATTTGTTATAACATTCATCAGGTTCTCAATACTTTAACCTGTGAATAAAATTGCAAACTAGAAGAATACCAAACAATGAATCCAACTAAAAATTAAAATTCCTCCTAAAATAAGGAGGAATTTAATTCATTCTTAACTAAACAACACTTTATTCTAATCATTTAGCAGAATATCATAAGCTGCTGCAAAATCTTCCTGAGCTTTTATAACAGCATCTTCTTTCTCAACAAGTTCGTCAACTGCTTTTTTGTACAAATCCATAATTTGGGTATTGTAAGAGTCTTCCCAAACTTCTTTTTCGTAGAAAGACAAAACTTCTGCGTATTCGTTGTTGATTATTTCATAAACATTGTTGTAAAAATCAAGAACACTAAGCAAAAGTCCCGGATCATCTTTCAATGTTTCTGTTTCTTGCAAAACAGGTAAGTTTGTTTCAATAATTTTCTGACAATTTTCGTAAACTTCCACTAATTGATCAACAGTGTAAGTTGTATCCCAAATAGCAACTGAAAACTCAGCAATTTCATTGTCCAATTCTGTGTATGCTCCAATAGCAAAATCGTGATAATCTGTTGGTGGCATCGAATCGTCCTTACAACTATTAAAGCAAACAATAAGGCTAAAAGCCAATACTAGGGTAAATAATTTGTTCATATTTTTAGATTTAATTTTTTTGCATTTTGGGTCTGGGAAAATCAGAAGGAACAAGAACTTTTGGAGTAATCCATTTCCCTTTCCATTGACTTTCTGGTATAAAATTTCCGTTTTGATCAAGAAAATTACCCAAAGAATCTTTTTTAATTTTCCAACATCTACCTGTTTTAACTGCATTTTTGACAACTAAAATCAATGTGTCAAGCGACTCGCCATAATATTCCTGACCTATTTCTATTCCAACGTAATTATTTCTCAAATCCATTTCACAACTGGTAGAATCCGGCAATTTCCCTTCTTCAAGCAATTTTTTATCAAAATCAGCTTTATTTCCTTTTTCATGTGCAAGTCCAAGCTTATAAGCCGCCTTTGGTTTTATTTCCTGCACCAACGAAGCCATCCATAAAGTATGTCTGAAAGCATCAACCATTCCACCATTATAATCACCGTCAAGTTCATTGCTTTTTATATAAGAATTTGCAATTTCTCTGGATTGTTCAGAAATTTTCCATGTTTTTTTTGCAATAAAAGGATGAGTAGCAACCCACCAAACTTCCAGCCAGTGAAAATTAGAGAACTTTTGAGCGTAATCTTTTATCGGGAATGCCATAAGTAAAAAAATTATTATTATTTTTGAAATGATTTTCATTTGTGATTTTTTTGGCTCAATATTTTTGCCTTTCACTATCACACAAAAGTATAAAAAACAAGTAAATTTCAAGTTATTTACAAAATTTATAAAAATAAACCCATGAATCGTAAAATTATTTATTTCATAATTTTTGCTTTAATTATCGGAATATCAGTTTGGTCTTGCAACACAAACAAACACATTGATTTTTCAACAATAAAAGCAGACGACACAATTAAAGTAGTTTTAAAAGACACAATTTCGATTGAATTAGTTTCCAATCCTTCAACCGGTTACAAATGGAAGTACACCGAAAACGAATCCGAAAAAAACATAGTTTTTTTGGAAAATAATTACACTGCACCGGAAGGAAATAAAATTGGAGCAGCCGGAAAACAGGTTTTTACTTTTCTTGCAAAAAAGAAAGGAATGACTGTTATTGAACTAAAATACGCTCGTGGAAACGGCGAACCCGCCGAAACTCACACTGTTATTGTTGATGTAGTTAAAAGTCTTGATTAACAAACAATATCAGATAAATTGATTTTTTGTAGAACTTTTTGAATTTCTGAAAAATCGTTTATCTGATATTTTTCACCTTTCAACATAGAATTTTCCACAATCCTTGCAATAAAATGAACATTTGTTGAATTTGCTGCTTCTTTGTCTTTTATTCCATCGCCTATAAAAAGTACATTTTGCGGGAAGAGATTATTTTTAGTCAAAATTTCTGATATGTGATCGGTTTTTACTCGTGGCGAACCAAATAATTTGACAAAATATTTTTCTAGACCACGTAATCTTACGGTTTTTTCGAGTTCATACAATGGTGTTCCGCTTGAAACAAACATTTTATAATTCGTAAAGTTTTCTTCCAAAAAATCCAATACACCGTCAACAAAAGGAGCATCAACAATTCGTTCCATTACATAAGCAGAAAAATCCTTGTCAATTTCCGCAACATCTTTTTCGGAAAGGTCAATATTCAGGTACTTTTTATGCAGATATACAAACTTTTTGTAGCGTGACATTCCGGCGGTACTCTCGTGATATTCAACCGCAATTTTACTCAATTCTTCACCGTAAGGTAAATAAAGGCGAGCAAAAGCATCAGATTTTATTCCCATGCTATCCAAAATCACTCCGTCAAAATCAAAAATTATAGTTTCTATCATAGTTAGTTTTTTAGTCATTCAGTTCACAGTCGGCAGTCCTAAGTTCGTAGTCATTCTATTATTCAAGATATTCTGTCATTCTATCATTCCATCATTCTATTATTCAGTCATTCAATCATTACTCGCAAACTCGTGAGACCGCTATCGCTAAGTTCTGTTGTTCTATCATTTCTTAATTGCTTCTAATAACCGCTTCTGTAGACCAGGCATACGGTTTATCTGCAACCATTTTTTTGGTTTCTGCCCAAACCTCATTAAAAAGCTCCGAATTTCTATAATCGGATAAATTTTGTTCATTATTCCAATGGCTGTAGGTGAAAAAAACATTTTTTTTTTAACATCCTGCAAAATTTCAACTTTTTGACAACCTTCAAAACTTGCAATTCTATTTACAATAGGCTTTATAAATACTTTAAAATCATCTGTTTTATCTTCCTGAAAGACCATTTTCACAATTCTTGTAATCATTATTGTTTTTTTTGCAAAAATGGCAAATAGAGTTTATTTTTACAATTTTACATAAATAAAAATAAATTTGTTGTCTTAATTATTCAATTGACTGTTTTAAAAAACTTTAGGCAAAACAAAAAACATCATTTATTGGTTTTACACTTTCCCAATAAATAAAAATCTGAAAAACAAAGACTTAAACAATAAAACACATTAATCATTCATAATTCAACATTTTTTATGCTAATATTAAACATCGAAACTTCTACAACTGTTTGTTCTGTAACATTATCTGATAACGAAAAAATTATTTCAGAAAAGATAAGCTACGAACCAAATTCGCATTCTAGATTACTTGCCGGATTTATAGAAAATATATTTAAAGAAAATAAAATTGAACCATCTTCTATTGATGCTGTGGCAGTTAGCGAAGGTCCCGGTTCTTATACCGGATTAAGAATTGGAGTTTCCACAGCAAAAGGAATTGCTTATTCATTGAACAAACCAATGATTGCAGTTGACACCCTACAAATAATGACATTGCGGGCAATAGAACAAAATCCGGAATTGGCAAACGAACAAACTTTTTTTTGTCCAATGATTGACGCAAGAAGAATGGAAGTTTATTCCGCTTTTTACGATTTTGAAGCAAATAAAATTTCAGAAACAACAAATATCATAATTGACGAACACAGCTTTTTGACTCCGTTACACAAAAAAAGAATAGTTTTTTTCGGAGACGGAGCAGAAAAATGCAAAACAATAATAACTCACGAAAACGCAATATTTACAGATGAAATTTTTCCATTATCAACAAACATGGTAAATATCTCAATGGAGTATTACAAACAAAACAAATTTGTAGATGTAGCATATTTTGAGCCTTTTTATCTCAAACCATTTATCGCTACAACACCCAAAAACAAGTTTATTTAATTAAAAAACAAACTTAAAATTGAATTAAAACTTGTTTTTTTTTAATTTTGCACCAAATATTAATTTTAATAAATCTTATATGGCTACAACAGCAGACATTAGAAATGGATTAACTATTATTTTCAACAATGATTTGTATAAAATAGTAGAATTTTTGCACGTAAAACCCGGGAAAGGAGCAGCTTTTGTTAGAACAAAACTAAAAGGAATCACAAACGGAAAAACTTTTGAATATACTTTTCAATCAGGCGCAAAATTAGAAATAGCAAGAGTAGAACGAAGACCATTTCAATATCTTTACAAAGATGACATGGGATATAATTTTATGCACAGAGAAACCTACGAACAAATTGCAATACAAGAAGACCTAATAGAAGGAATTGAATTTTTGAAAGGAGAGCAAGAAGTAGAAATAGTTTTTGACGCCGACACAGAAACTGCTTTGTTTTGTGAATTACCTCAATATGTTGTTTTAGAAGTAACATACACAGAACCAGGATTAAAAGGCGACACTTCATCATCTACTGCCCTAAAACCGGCAACATTAGAAACAGGAAACGAAATTAAAGTTCCTCTTTTTATTAAAATCGGCGAAAAAATAAAAGTAGATGTTAGCAATAAATCGTACGTAGAAAGAGCAAAATAACAATATTATTAAGGATTTAAAGTTATAAAGTTACCCAAACTATATAACTTTAAGCCTTATAACTTTCAACTAATTTTAAGTGGCTAAATCATCAATAGAACGTTTACGCTTTTGTAATTTTAAATTGCGAACTCTTTTGAATATTACACAGGCAATTAACCAAAACTTGCCAACAGAAGAACTATTAGCTACTTTTGAACAAATAATTTCCCAAGAACTTAATATAGGTCGATTTTTATTATACTCAAATCTTGAAAAAAAGTGGGAACCAATACTCTTCTACGGAGTTAAAAAAGAAGATTACGAAAAAATCGACATTAAAAAAGACTTACTGCCTCTTACAAGCATCGAAATAACAATTGGCGAAGGAAACGATGTTTTTAGTGTTTTTGATTTTGTTATTCCTATTTTCAAAAACAACGAAGTACTAGCTTATGTTTTAATGGGCGATATTGACAACGAACAAATTGGAGTAAGCCCATCTCTGCGACATTTACAGTTTATTCAAACTCTTACAAATATTATATTAGTTGCTATTCAGAATAAAGGATTAGTAATCAAAGGAGTTGTTCAGGAACGCATGAAAAAAGAGCTGGAAATGGCTGCTAAAATTCAGGCAATGCTTGTTCCGTCATCAGATAATGTTCCCGATTTAGAACAAATACACATCAAGCCGTTTTACATGTCTCACTTTGAAGTTGGTGGCGATTTATACGATTTCGGGCAAATAAGCAAAAGTGAAGTTTTCTTTTGTATTGCTGACGTTTCGGGAAAAGGTATGTCTGCGGCAATGATTATGTCTAATTTTCAAGCCAACTTACGCGCACAACTAAGAACAAAAAATATTTCGTTGACACATGTTGTCGAAAACCTGAACAAAAATGTTTCAAAAGTTTCAAAAGGAGAACATTTTGTAACCATGTTTTTGGCTAAATACAATATATACACCCAACGACTAATATACGTTAATGCAGGTCACCTGCCCCCTCTCCTATTTGACTACAAATCAGAAAGCCTCAACTATTTAACTTATGGTTGCCCCGGCTTAGGCATGTTAGACGAAATTCCTGAAATCAGAGTTGGAAAAATAAGAATTAAAAATAATTCTAAATTAATTTGTTTTACAGATGGGCTTTCGGAATATTCAATAGAAGGAAAAGAAGATTACGGATTAACAATTGCAAAACAAGCAATGCAACAAAAGAATCTAAACATTGACCAAACTATTGAACACATTATTAACGTTCTAGATATCAATAAAGAAAACACAAATATCTGGGATGATATTACAATGCTTGGCGTACAATTTATTTCAATTGACAGCACAATTTTGAACAAAATAAAAAAATAATTTTTACTTAATTTAATAAATCGATCATGTATAAAATTATCTTTTTTTTAATATTAGGATTTTTATTTTCTTGTAATTTTGTTGACGTTTCTGACTTTTCAGAAAGCACCAAAATTTTCAACAACAATAATGATACCGCCACAAAATATATTGATTTTCCAATATGCATCAATAAAGATTCTTCTGAATTTGTTGTTTTCCCTATAAAATACGATCAATCAAGAAACAAAGGCTACTACAGTTCTTACGAATACGATTATTACTATGGAGAAATGAACTCTAATCTTATTTTTTACAACCTTAACAACGGTGACCACTACCTAATTGATGAAAATGACGTAAATATAAAATCTATTTCGTTCGTGTATTCTCAAAATTTAGGTCTTATTTTTTACACAGTAGCATCTGAAGATACAAATGAAGATGGTTTTTGGACTTTTCAGGATGATTCTCAACTTGCAGTTTCTGATAATCAAGGTAAAAATTACAGAATCATTACTCCGACAAACTTCAATTTATTAAGCTGGAATGTTTTTACAAAAAACAATTTTGTAATTGTCAGAATGATTGAAGACACCAATAAAGATGGGAAATATGAATTAAAAAACGATAAAATAAAAATCGAAAAAATTGATTTAAAAAACTTTAATCAAGAAGAAATTTTTGACAAAGAATTTATTGAAAAAGCCACGAAATAATTTTTTTAACCCCAAAACTGAAACAAAAACTGCGTTAAAGAGTTATTATAAAAAACATAAAAACTTTTGCCATGAAAAAACTATTCTACATTTTATTTTTTGCACTAATTCCTTTTATTGCTAGTTCTCAATTTACATCTGATTTGGTGGTTTTTAATCCGACAGGAGAAACATTCAAATTATTTATTGGAAGTTCACCCGTAAATAATTATTTCTCAGGCAAAGTACGAGTAAACGACTTAGAAACAGGATATTACACATTAAACATTGTTTTTCAAAACCAAAATATTCCTGATTTCAACTTAAATGTTTATGTTGAAGAAAACTCAGAAGTTGCAATTGCTTTAATCAAAAACGAAAACAACATATTTTATTCGGAAATCTTTGAAGCTTTAAATTACGCTAACAATTCAAATATTCATCAATTACCTGTCGACCCTCAACCAGACGAAATATTACAAGGAGTAGTTTTCTGCAGTTATCCTATGGAAGACGATGCTTTTGATAATGCAATAGATGCAATAGAAAATCAGGATTTTGACGGTGATAAATTAACTGTAGCAAAACAAATAGCAATGTCAAACTGTTTGTTAGCAGCACAAGTGAAACAAATAATGATACTTATGGATTTTGAATCATCAAGACTGGATTTTGCTGAATTTGCCTACACTCATACATTTGACCCCAACAACTATTTCATTGTAAACGATGCATTTGATTTTTCAAGTAGCGTAAAAAAACTCACAGAATATATCAGTTCATTATAGTGAAAAAAAACATTTCTGTAAACAAAAAAACTTATGTAATTTTGGGAATATTTTTAGTCCTTTAAACTACAACAACTAACTTATATACGACTTAAAACCAATTTATTAACATATAAAAAAAAATAAATGAAACGTTTATCTTTAATTTTGATATTAGCATTTTCTTTAAGTATAGTATCCGCTCAAAAAGTAGCATATATTCATCGTGATTCTGTTTTTAACAATATGCCCGAAGCTCAAAAAGCACAAGAAGAACTTAATGTTTTTTTAAATCAGGTTCAAACAGAAATAGAAACAATGCAAGGAGAATATCAGAAAAAAATTGAAATATTCAATCAAAATGTAAATTCATATACAGAATCTGTAAAAACAAACAAAGTCACTGAAATTCAAGACTTAGAAAAAAGAATTCAGGATTTTCAGGTAAATGCACAAACTGATTATCTGGCTAAACAAAAAGAATTAATTGTTCCAATCAGAGATAAATTTGACAAAGCAGTAGAAACTGTTAGACTGAGATTAAAATATGATGTTGTTATGAATATTGGTCCTGATGTTTTATACGTTAATCCCAAATTTATTATCACAGAAGATGTGATGAAAGAACTAGGTATAAAATAAATACAATGAACAATTCTTTTAAACTAAATGCAGTTATTATTGTAGCAGGCGGTTCTGGTAAAAGAATGAAATCACAAATCCCGAAGCAATTTCTATTACTTCGGGATTTGCCTGTTTTAATGCATACTATCAAAAAATTTTATGATTTTGATAATGAAACAGAAATTATTTTGGTTTTACCCGAAAATCAATTTGAATATTGGGAAAACCTCTGTTTAGATTTTTCCTTTAAAATTACTCACAAACTTGTAAAAGGAGGTTCGGAACGTTTTTATTCTGTAAGAAATGGATTAAATTCAATTATAAGAAAAAACGGAATAATAGCAATTCACGACGGAGTTCGACCATTAGTTGATTTTGAAACAATAAAAAGAGGATTAGAATCTGCTTTTTTAAACAAAGCGGCTATTCCTGTAATTCCCGAATTAAGCAGTATCCGCATAATTGAAAACGAAAACAGCACACATTTCGACAGAAACAAGATAAGAATTGTTCAAACCCCGCAAATATTTGATTTACAAATAATTAAATCAGCATATAATGTCGATTTTTCTTCTATTTTCACCGACGACGCCTCAGTTGCAGAAGCTTTTGGCCAAAAAATCCATTTATTCGATGGCAATATTGAAAATATAAAAATTACTACTAAATTTGACCTCGATTTTGCCAATTTTTTGTTGTCAAAACGTAATTAACTTTCTAAACTTTTAACTTTCAAAATTTTCAACTAAACTATGTTTTTAGAAAATAAATCTTTCAGAACAGAGAAAAGAGGTTGGATCGAAGTGGTTTGCGGTTCAATGTTCTCAGGTAAAACCGAAGAACTAATCAGAAGATTACGTCGTGCACAAATAGCAAAACTTGACGTGGAAATTTTTAAACCTGCTTTAGACACTCGATATTCCGATACTGAAATAGTTTCTCATGATTCAAAAGCAATCCATTCAACTCCGGTAAAAAATTCTTCCGAAATCTTGGATAAAATACAAGATGTTGATGTTGTAGGAGTAGATGAAGCTCAATTCTTTGACGAAGGCATAGTAGAAGTTTGTGAAAAAATGGCAAACAAAGGTATTCGTGTAATTATAGCCGGTTTGGACATGGATTTTCAAGCAAATCCTTTTGGTCCTATGCCAACTCTTATGGCTAAAGCTGAATTTGTTACAAAAGTTCATGCAATTTGTATGCGTTGCGGAAATCCGGCTCAATATTCTCATCGTTTTAGCGAAAGTAAATCGGTTGTAGAGCTCGGCGAAAAAGACAAATACGAACCTTTGTGCAGAAGCTGCTACAATGAGGCAACTAACAATTAGTAATTTATAATTTCGAATCACTAATAAATATTCATAAGTCATTAAATATATAAGCAAAATACTGTCTTTTATTCTGATAATTCCAATCAAAATTTATCAATGGGTAATTTCTCCTTGGCTACCAAAGTCTTGCAGACATGTACCTCCATGCTCAAATTATGCAATAGAAGCACTAAAAGTTCATGGCATTTTCAGAGGTTTTTGGCTTGGATTTACTCGTGTGTTACGTTGTAATCCATGGGGAACAGAAGGCTACGACCCGGTTCCACCTAAAATGAAAAGACAAGAATGGAAAGAATACAGGAAAATGAAGAATGATTGAATAACTAAATGATAGAATAACAGAATAATAGAATAATAGAATGACAGAATAACAGAATGATAGAATGATAGAATGATAGAATGACAGAATAATAGAATTACTGGGAACTGGGAACTGGGAACTGGATACTGGATACTGGATACTGGATACTGGATACTGGATACTGGATACTGGGAACTGAAAGACTGAATAAATGAAAAACTAACTTATGCTAAAAACACTTGACTGGACAATAATAGCAGCTTACATTGTACTAATAGTGGCTGTTGGATTGATGTTCCGCAAAAAAGCCGGGAAAAGTTTATCCGATTTTTTTCTTGGCGGGCGAAATCTTCCATGGTGGATTGCTGGTTTATCAATGGTTGCTACGACTTTTGCGGCAGATACTCCGCTTGTTGTTACCGAACTTGTGGGACAGAGCGGGATTGCAGGAAACTGGCTTTGGTGGAATATGCTTATTGGAGGTTTGCTAACCACTTTCTTTTTCGCCAGATTATGGCGTAGAGCAAATGTTTTAACAGAATTAGAACTAATTAAAATCCGTTACAGCGGGAAAAAAGCTGTTGCATTACGAGGCACGCGAGCAATTTATATTGCTTTGGTTATGAACACTCTCATAATAGCTTGGGTCAACGTAGCACTAATGACAATTATTCAGGTATTCTTTGGCATTGAAGGTACAACTCTTTTATGGATTATGTTTGCGGCTATGTTTATTGCAGCAATTTATTCTGCTATTTCCGGATTGATGGGGATTGCTGTTACTGATGCTATTCAATTTGTAATAGCAATGGCAGGAGCTATAATTTTAGCCGTAATTGTTATTTCAAGCGACAAAATAGGTGGAATTAGCGGACTAAAAGCAAGTTTGCCCGAAACTGCATTCAATTTCTTCCCAAAAATAGGCGGAAAAGGAACAGCAGGAGTACTAAGTTTGTCAATCGGTTCTTTTTTAGCTTACGGTTTAGTACAATGGTGGGCTAGTTGGTATCCAGGGGCAGAACCGGGAGGTGGAGGCTACATTGCCCAAAGAATGATGAGTACAAAAAACGAAAAACATTCTGTTTTTGCTACTTTGTTTTTTCAAATTGCACATTACGCAATTCGTCCTTGGCCGTGGATAATTGTAGGTTTAGCGGCATTAGTTCTTTATCCCGAATTAGCGAATAACGATTTGAGATACGGATATGTTTATGCAATGCGTGACTTCCTGCCGGTTGGATTAAAAGGTTTGATGCTTGTTGCTTTTTTAGCGGCATATATGAGTACAATTTCAACACAACTAAACTTTGGGGCAAGCATTCTAACCAATGATTTTTTAATGCTCTTCAAACGTAAAAATAATTCACAAAAAGCACTAGTTTGGTGGGGAAGAATTTTCACTATTTTAATAATGATTTTTGCCATTTTTGTAACTTCACAAGTTCAAACAATTTCAGGAGTTTGGACATTTATGATTGAATGTGGAGCCGGACTTGGATTGGTTTTAATTTTACGCTGGTATTGGTGGAGAATAAACGCTTGGAGTGAGTTTACAGCCATGCTTGTACCATTTATTCTTTATGCTTTATCAAAATTTGTTTTTAAACTTGAATTCCCGAACTCTTTCTTTATAACAGTTGGAGGAACCACAATTTCCTGGTTACTAATAACATTTTTAACAAAACCAACTAACCATGAACATCTTGCCGAATTTTATTCAAAAGTAAGGCCACAAGGCTGGTGGAAACCATTTTCTCAAAACACGCCCAAAAACCGCAATACTTTATATTTATTTGGCTCATGGATAAGCTCTATTGTAATTGTATATTCATCATTATTTGCAATAGGGAAAGCTATTCTAGCCGAATGGAATACGTTTTTTATGTTTTTGAGTGTAATTTTAGTTACAGGCGTAATTTTTGTTTTCTTCGTAAAAAAAGCAAAAATATTTGAAGATTAAATATTCAAATAATTCATAAAGTTATCCATGCGTTCCTGATAAAAGTCGGAATAATCGTTTTCTTCTTTATTCAAAAGAATAACTTCGTATTTATATCTATCAAAAGACTGCATTATAGACTCGATATCCTTTGTGTAGATTTTCAAATAAACATTAATTTCTGGAGTTTTGTTATCATCAATATACAAACTCAATAATTTACCTTCGTTTTTTTCGACAATATTTGAAATTTCTGTAGCTGAAAAATCATTTGAATTCATGGAAAATTTAAGATGATAACCATCTTCTTTTATGCACAAAATTTCGGCAAGATTATCAAGAAGAGATTTTTGTGTAATAATTCCTATGAAATTCGATTTGCCATTTAAGACAGGCAAAATAGATGACTGGTACAAAGCCATAACTTTAATCACATCAAAAATATGTTGATTATCATACACAAAAGATCTATTTACCGGTTTTTTGAAATCTTTCAATACAACATTAAATAGGTCAAAATTAAAAATATCGTCCATAGAAATTATTCCTTCAAAACTTTTACCGTCAACAATCGGAAGATTTGAAACCATATAATTTTCCATTATATCTAAAGCTCTGTTACCATCGTCGGTAGGTATCAAAAACGGAATTTCTTTGGATAATAAATTTTTTGCTATCATTTATGAAAATAAATCATTAATTTGATCAATATCGATAATACTTATAATCGTTTTACCGTCGTAAGTATATTGATGCGACTGACAAGTAAACAACTTGTTCAAAAGTTCTTGCATCTCGTCTTGTTTTAAAATAGTGTCACTTTTTCTTATTCTGGTTTTCAAAATCTGAATTGCAATTTCTTCTTTATTCAAACCATTAAAATTAAGATTTGTCAATTCACTCATTTTTAAGAGCTTCAAAATTGTTTCACTACTTTCTTCTAGTTTAATATACGTTGGAATACCTGTAATGTTATAAGTTCGATCATTTATTTTTTCAAATCTAAAACCAATATCTTCTAGCTTATCTCTCACATGCTCAAACTCTTGCAAATCTAATGATGAAAAATTAATCTGAACGGGATATAAAGCCTGAACTGTGCTACTTTGATCAGATATTTTATTCAACAATTTTTCGTATTCAATTTGTTCAAATGCTCGTTTGATATTTATTGTCATCAAACCCGATTTAACAGGCGTAATTATATATTTGTTTTTTAAATTTATAAAATATTTATCTTTTGGCGAATTTTCGACAGTAGAATCATTTTCGTTTCCAAAAATCATTTCAGTTTCCTGAGTTGGAGTTTTGCTATTTGAAATTTTTGAATGAAAATTAAACTCTTTTTCAGCCTCATCAAAAGGATTATAATTTGGATTAAGGTTTATTTCAGGCATAGAAACCTCCTGATTTTTATCAAAAGAGCCTAAATTTACAAAATCTGTATTTTCAAAATCAATTGCCGGAGGAATGTCAAATTCAGTTAAAGCTTTTCTAACAACCGAAAGCAAAATTTGAAAGATATTACTTGCTTCATCAAAGTTTATTTCTGTTTTAGTTGGGTGAATATTAACGTCTATTTTACCAGGATCAATATCAAAAAAGATAAAATAACTTGGTTTAGCTTCGGCATTTAGAAGTTTTTCGTAGGAAATAGTAACAGCTTTGTGAAAATACCCATTTTTCATAAATCTGTTATTTACAAAAAAGTATTGTTTCGCGTTACTTTTTGTTGCAAATTCCGGTTTTCCCACATATCCGGTTATTTTAATAAATCCTGCATCAGTTGAAATACTTACAAGTTGTTTATTCAAGCTTTTGTCAAAAATACTGATAATTCTTTCTTTCAACCCTTCGGGCAACAGTTTCAGAACAGTTTCATTATTGTGAATTACAGTAAATTCTACTTGAAAATGTGGGATTACCATTCGGTATAATTCAGTCAAAATATGTTTAAATTCCGTGCCATCTGCCTTTAAAAATTTTCGGCGAGCCGGAATATTAAAAAATAGATTTTTAACTGAAAAATTACTTCCGCTTGGCGTATTTACCGATTCAATTTCGATTAACTTACTAGCTTCGATAACTATTTTTGTGCCAATCGGGTCTTCTTCTCTTTTAGTTTTTAATTCAACATTTGCAACCGCAGCAATAGAAGCAAGAGCTTCGCCTCGAAATCCTTTAGTGCTTATTGCAAAAAGATCTTCCGTGGTACTTAATTTAGAAGTTGCATGTCTTTCAAAGCTAAGTCTGGCATCATCTTGCGACATTCCGGTGCCGTTATCAATAACTTGAATTAAAGTTCTTCCGGCGTCTTTAATATTAATCGTAATTTTGGTTGCTTTTGCATCAATAGCATTTTCAACCAATTCTTTGATTATGGAAGCCGGACGCTGAATTACTTCTCCTGCAGCTATTTGATTAGCAAGCGAATCCGGTAAAATTTTTATTATGTTCGACATGTTTCTAATTAACTATATTCGAAATTTTTTCAATCAAATCGGTATAAAGGAAAATATATGCAAAAATAACTAGGAAAGCCAAAATAACCAGCAACCTAATAGTAGAAGTTCGTTCTCTCCTTTCTCTGGTAATTGAAGTTTTTCTGAAATTAAAAGAAGGTTTATATTCACTATCGACAGTTTCGTCATCTTTTATACCAAGTTCAGATTTTATTCGTTCCAACCTTTTATTTCTATCTTCCTTTTTGGGGTCGTAATAAATAGGTTTATAGTCGAAAACATAATGTCCACGTTGTTTGAAAAATAGTGCCATTGTATTGTTTTTATTAAAATTACGGTAAATAAACAATTTTCTTATAATATTTACAAATATATAAAAAAAACCGTTCATTATCAACCACATAAAAAACAATTATTGTTAAAAATATCTAATTCAAATTATCGTTGAAGAGCTAAAAAAAATATTGAAAAAATTGTTAATTAGTCAAATAAAATTATTTTTTATCTGTTTTTTTTTTACCTTTGAAAATAAAAAAAATACAACTATGAATTCAACTACAAAATTTTTATTAGGTTTTATAGCAGGTGCTTTGAGTGGCGCAACAGTAGGTCTTTTATTAGCCCCCGACAAAGGTGAAGAAACAAGAAAACTTATTGTTGACAAATTTGACGAACTTGCTCAAAAAGGCAAAGACTTCTACGAAACTAAAAAAACAAAAACGACACAAGAGTAGTAATTGATTTAAAGGTTGTCTAAGTAAAGTTTTAGTATTTTATATACTTTAATTTTATTTTATACAACCTTTTTTTATTTTTGGGCTTTATAAAAACAACTAAAATGAAGGAAAGAAGTTTTCAGGATTATTTTAAAATATTCAAACGAGATATTACAAAATACGTTGAGTTAAAATTAGATTATTATAAATTAGAATTTGTTGAAGTCTTTTCGGAAATATTTTCTAAACTTATCAGCATTGGTGTAATACTTCTTTTGGGTATAATTCTCACTACTTTTTTACTTTTTGCACTTGCTTTCTTTTTAGGTGAAATTTTAGGAGCTTATTATTGGGGATTTCTTATCGTTTCAGGAATTTTTATGTTAATGGCGATATTTTTTATCTTAATGAGAAATAAAATTTTAACAAATCCTCTTATTAATGCTCTTGTAGCAGTTTTATTTGGCAGAGAAATTGGAAAACACAAACGAACAAAAATTGATAACGATGGCGAAAACAAATAAAAGTTACGACAACATAAAGAGTCTAAACGACCTAAAAAGACAAAGACAAATTATAGAAACAAAACTAAGAATCCGCAAACATCTACTAAACAAACATATTCGTGATTTAGACGAAGATTTCTCTGGTGATTATGTTTTCCGTCAGAGTTTAAAATCTCTGAAAATGGATAATCCAATCTACAGTTTTATTCCCGGATTTATAAAAGGAGTAAAACCCGGAAAAAAAGTTTTAGTGCCATTATTTAGTGGTATTGGTTCAGCTATTGCAGCATTTTTATTAATGAAAGACAACTCATCAAAAAAGAAAAGAGTTGAATAACAGAAAAATTCGTTGATTTGAAAATTTGGAAATTTTTAATTTTTGAAAAAAAATTCATTCAAGTATTTTAAACGAAAAATAAGAATATCGCAATTTTCTTAATCCTTTCCTTTTAAAAAAACAGCACTTATTTTTTAAATTTACGTGGTGTTTTATTATCTTAACAATTAAAACTCTACATTAGTTCTTTTACAATTTTTATTATCTAACTTTCAACTTTTGAACGAACAAAATCGCAAAAAAACTCGTATTATATATATGTAAAAAACAAGTTTTTAAAAGTCAAACTAAAACATTAACAATTGTGAAAGATAAATATAAATTTAAAGACAAAATTGACCCCACAATTAGCGGAATTAGTCAAAAAACAATCCATAAAATTATTCAAGCTTGGTACGATTCAGGAAATGCTCCGCCTACTATCAAACCTGATATTCCAGAAAAAGATCAACAACTTTTAATCAGTCAAATAAAATCATGCATCACTAATACCGGCGGTGAAATTTCCCATCAGGCTAAACTGATTCATTTAGCTATGATTTATATAAACTCATCGGAACAAGGGAAAAAAGTATTTTTAAAAATCCTTGCATACGAATTTGATGTAGATTTGGACTTTTTATCTAAAAAAATTGAGAAATTAAGCATTATAGACAAAGAAACACCAGAAAGAATACAGGCAGAAATAGAACTGACAAATAATCTAATCCCTCCAAGAGTTACATTTTTAGAACAATTATCAACTTTACCAAATGGGTTTATTTTTTTAAAAGACATGCGTGAATTTCTCCTTTTACACATCAAAGAAATTCCAAGATTACAAAAATTGGATAACGATATTCATTCAATTCTAAAATCATATTTTGACATTAATTTGCTTAAATTAAGAGAAATAAGCTGGGAATCGCCGGCTTCTACATTAGAACATCTTATTAATTACGAAGCAGTTCATGAAATTAAATCGTGGAAACATCTAAAACACCGACTCTTTTCAGATCACATTATGTTTGGCTTTTTTCATCCAACGATGCCCTACGATCCGCTTATTTTTGTAGAAGTAGCACTCGTAAAAGGATTAGCCGACAATATTCAAAAATTAATTGAATTAGATTCAGAACATGGAAATCCTGATGACGCTGATACTGCGATTTTTTACTCAATATCAAGTACTCAGAAAGGGTTACGAGGAATTAGTTTTGGAAATTTTTTAATAAAAAGAGTTGTAAAAAGGATTTCGTCAGATTATCCCGGAATAAAAAATTACGCAACGTTATCGCCTATTCCACTTTTTTCCAAATGGCTTATAAAACACCTCGAAGAAGGAGGAAAACCACTTTGTAAAAAATCAGAGATAGAAAAAATTATTAAAATTTCAGACAATTCCGACGTAAATAAATCTATTCTGATGATGTTAAAAACAGAAAATTGGCATCAAAATAACGAAATAACTTCCGCTTTAAGAATTCCTTTGTTAAGATTAGCACTTCATTATCTAACAACAGTAAAAAGGCATGGAAAATTTAACGCTTATGACCCTGTAGCAAATTTTCATCTTTCAAACGGAGCCGAAATTGGGCAACTTAACTGGCTTGGTGATATTTCCGAAAACGGACTTAACCAATCGTTTGGCATAATGGCTAATTACAGATATGCACGAAACAGAATAGTTGAAAATCATGAATCGTACATGACAAAAGGAGAAGTTAATGTCACTAAAAACATTTTTAAAAATCAGATTTTCGGAGGAGTTAAAAATATCATTATAAAAAAAGAATCAAAATAAAACAGGATTTCTATTTTCAATTGCTTCAAATTGAACATTGTAGCCGGAATGAGAACGCACATTAAATACTTTTTCATTATCAAGAATTAAATACTGACCTTTTATTCCGGTTAAAATCCCTTCTATTTTAGGATTATTATCAAGTTTTAAAGACACTATTTTAGAAGGATTTTTTTGATGTGGAAAAACAATTGTCCAAATATTATCATCTTTAATAATATATTTTTTCAAATGTTCTGGTAAAAGTTCAATAGCTCTTAATTTTGCTTCTAATAGTTCTTCGCCTTCTGTTATGTTTTTTAGCATTTTTTGCCATTGAGTTTTATCTGCAAAATGTTGTTTTAATTCTACCTCAATTTCTCCGGCGAGTTGTCGGTAAGGTGTTTTTGCCAACTTAATTGCCTGATGTGCGCCTTGATCTATCCATCTTGTAGGCACCTGAGATTCACGAGTGACACCAACTTTGATATTACTTGTTTTTGAAAGATAAACATAATGCGATTTTAAACAACCTTCTTTTGCAAACTCCATATCACGAGCAATTCCAAGATGAGCCTGACATTTTTCCGGTTGCAAAACACATTCCTCGGTTTCAGGTGCAGTTGTAAAACAATTATAACAAAAGCCCTGACTAAACGATTTATTGGTTTTTGCACCGCATTTAATACAGTTTATTTCTCCTGTAAACTCAATTTTCAGGGTTTTACCTATAAAATCATTTATTAAAATCGATTTTTTTTCTGTTTCTATAAAATATTTGACAGGATTTTGAAACTCTGTCTTCATTTTTCTAAGATGCGCAAAAAACATTACGTTGTAATTTTTATTTCTGCGAAATTATCCAAATATATTTATTTTTACAAAGATTTTTTGGCTATGAAAGACTTTAATGTAGAATATTGGGATAATTTGTTTTTAAACAAAAAAACAGGCTGGGATATTGGATATGCCGCACCTGCAATAACAGAATATTTCGACCAAATTAAAGACAAAAACGTTAAAATTTTAATTCCCGGTGCCGGAAATGCTTATGAAGCTGAATATTTGAACAATAATGGTTTAAAAAACACTTATGTGCTTGATTTTTCGACAGAAGCAATAAAATCATTCAAAAAAAGATGCCCAAATTTTCCTGATGAAAGGATTATTATTCAGGATTTTTTTGAACATACCAACAAATACGATTACATTATTGAATTAGCTTTTTTCACAAGTTTTACACCAGAAAATAGAAATAAATTAGTTCAAAAATTAAGTAAACTCTTAAATGAAAAAGGGAAATATGTTGGTTTACTGTTCACGCATGAATTTGAAAAACCTTATCCTCCTTTTGGAGCGACAAAACAAATTTATGATGATTTATTTTTGAAATATTTCAATTACAAAACATTTGAAATTGCTTACAATTCGATAAAACCAAGAAAAAACAGAGAATATTTTATCATTTTAGAACAGAAATAAAAACCTTCAAGGTCTTACTCCTTTGAATGTAAATTCATTTCCATCTGTGTATATTATTTCAAAAAACAAAGTGTCGTTTTCGAGATAACCATTGCCGGAAAACAATTTAAAACTATCGTCTGATTGTTCAGGAATACTAATTGAGTCACCCAAATCTTCTGCCTGAATATCTATTCCGTCAATAAGGTCTTTAATATTAAAAGTATAACTTGTTTGAAAAGCCTCTATTTGAATATAAACTTGTGCTTTTTGGATATTTGATTTTTCGCCAACCCAAACACCTGCAAACTTTTGGTGAGTATCTGTTGTCACTGTAAATTGTTCAGCATAACTGATAGGAATTCCCGACAAAAACTTGGGATAAGCAATTATTGCAACATCATAATATCCCGGATATTCAAATGTTATAGTAGGATTATCTTCGGTTGCACCAAAACTCCATTCAATTCGTTTATAATTATTACATTGATTTTGAAGCTGAACAGATTCATTTATGTTACAAATGTATTTATCAGCAGTAAAATAAGCTTCAGGTTGCCCGCAACTAGCTATAAATAAAACGACTAAGCCTAATAAAAGTGATCTCATTACTTTTTTGTGCAAATATAATCTTATTTTTTGCCCAAATTTATATTTTACACTTAGAGTTATTTTTATAATTCCCATTTTTGATTTTCTTCATTAAAAGAAATTCTATCTATATCAAAATCAAACTTCTCTCCGTCAGATTTTAAAATTAAATCAGCTTTCTTTTCAAGTTCCTGGTAATTTGACTTAACATTTATGGGATTATTTGACGTACAAAGTAAAAACAAAGAAGGAGAAATTTCACCGATTAAATTATTTGATTCGCATATTATCAGAGAATTATCGTCAAAATATTCGGTTAATTTGGCAACAGCTTCCTGAATTTTTTCAATTTTTGTTTGCAGAAACAATGCTTTTTTTGCTCCGGCCAACCTCATTTTTGAAGTATCATTTTTATCACTTACTTCGTGTTCCTCAAAAATATCAAAACCTTGTTTTTCAATAATTTCATTGTTAAAATGTGGCATATCTTTTTCGGAATACAATGTTTTAGCTTTTATTCCAATTACATTGTAATTCAAACTAAATTTATGAATAAGATAAGTACAAAGCCATGTTTTTCCCGAATTTCTGGCATTACTACCTATCATTATCATTTTGGGTATTTTTTTCATATTCTAATTGTTAAAAATTCACACTACATTTCTCCTTTATATTCGTATCCTAGTTCATTTACAAGCTCTTTTATTTTGTCAAGATCAATTTCTTCGCCTGAAATAACAACTGTTGATTTTATCGGGTCAGCAATAACTTCAGAAATCCCTTCAATTTTTGAAATATTTTTTTCGACTGTCATTTTACAATGATTGCAAGTCATTCCTTCTACTTTAACTGTTATATTTTTCATAAAATCGAGTGTTTGAATGTTATTTTGTTTTGTTTTTATATTGAAATATTTTTGAAAATATCCATTTAGAATTAGTCCAACCAATAAAATAGTTGAAGAAATTTTGATCCAAAAAGGCAACATTTCATGGCTTTCGTGACCGGCATGCTTAGCCATTTGTGGCAAAATAAACCATTCTTTTGGAAGAAAATTATTAATCAAAATTCCAAAAAATAATGCTCCTGTAATAATTGAAACAAGATACTTAATAAGAGTTTTTCGACCAAGCGATTTTCCTATTACTGTAATTGTTGCTGCATTTGTGGCAGGACCAGCCATCAAAAGAACTAATGCTGCGCCTGGCGACAACCCTTTTAACATCAACATAGCAGCAATAGGCACAGAGCCGGTTGCGCAAATATACATTGGTATTGAAGCAACCAAAACTACGAGCATTTCAATGTATTGATTTGAAATAAAAGATGTAAAAAAATCTTCCGGTAAAATTACTCCAATCAATGCAGCAATTAAAACACCAATAATCAGCCATTTTGAGAGGTCTTGCAAAAAAGTTACAAACCCATATTTAAACAGCGTTTTTAATTTATGTTCTGTGATTTTTTCGGCAGAATAATTATGCTGGATTTCCGAATTTTTCCCTTTTTTATTTTTGCGAAAATTAACCAATGTTCCACCCAAAATCCCTGTTATAAATGCTACAATTGGCCTTATGATGGCAAAAGGTAAAGTAATAAGAATAGAGTCAACTCCGGTTTGTGGAGTAGAAATTAAAAATGAAGTTGTAGCTCCTTTACTAGCACCATTTTTGTAAAAAGAAACACCGGTTGGAATTACTCCACAAGAACAAAGAGGCAACGGAATACCCAAAAGTGTTGCGTATAAAACCGACCGAAAATTGTTCTTTCCCAAGTACTTGTTCATTTTATCTCCCGCAAAAAAAACATGCAAAATACCTGCAAATAAAAATCCAATAAGAAGATAAATCGACATTTCGTTCATCAACCAAAAAAGTTCATCTAAGTAGTCTTTAATATATTTCAACATCGCTTTAAGTTTATTCGTCAATCTACAAAGTTACGAAAGTTGCTTGACAAAAAGTGATTTTTATTCAATAGATGTATCAATTTTTAAGAAAACCAAATTTGTTTTTTCCCGATAATAAAGAAACGAAGGAAAAATAGGATTAGTTATAATCCAAAGACTCACCAAAAATAGGTGTTTCAATTTTAACCATAATCATTAGATTATCTTTTGTCTCCTGACTACTCCAAACATTACGGTAAATAAAATTCAATGAAAATTGCGTATTCCATTTGCGGTAACCAACCAAAAAGTCAGCATATTTAAAAGTAGTTGAAACACCTTGAAGCCAAAGGATATCTTTATTTCCAACTCTATCTAGATAAGAAATATTCTGATTTCTTCCGTAATTCAAAGAGTCATTTTCTCCGTAGCGCGCATAAACCAACTTTGCCTGAAAAAAAAGATCTTGGTACTGATAACCAATTATTCCTATTCCCTCTATAAAATTTGAGCCAAGCGGGTGAGCAAGAGACTCATACATGTGTCCATAGTTTCTGATTGGATTAAGATGAGAATATGTGTATGGACGAACAGCATTTATTTCGCCTTGAGTATAAAGATTTTTGATTCCAAATGTGCGGTAAAACTTCATTCCTGCCTGAATTCCATATTTTTCGTCCCAGTATTCTTCTGAGGTTGAAGTAATATGAGAACGTATAAATTCGTCTATAAAAACCTGACCGTATAACATTCCGGATTTGAATATTTTTAAATGACCACTAAATCCAATAACAACATTATCTGGAGACCCTTGAGAATATTCAACAGGACGAAAAAAAATAACCGGATTAAGATAATTGACATCTAAACCGCGTTTTGCCATAAGTGAATCGTAAGGGGAAGTTACAACCGCCTCGAATAACGAGAAATTAAGCCTTTTACCGACATTAAAACTTAAATAATGAGTGAAAGTGTATTTAGGAGTAAATTGTTGCTCAGGAAAGCGGAAATCGTAATTTTTTTGGCGTGATGCCATATAGAAATATTTTATTTTCCACACTTCTACTACAGCTTTAAAATACGGATACGGCGACGCAATGTCCGATAATAACAAACTTCTGTATCCATCGCCTAAAAAAGTTTTCCCATTACCTATTTCAAAGTAAAAATAATCCTGAGGTTTGTATATTAAATTCCCCACAAAATTATGATAAGTAAATCTGCCATTTTTATTACTAATAACTTTTCCAAAACCGGGAACAACACCAAGAGAATCAGATTTATAAGCAAAAAAAGATTCCGGCTTTAATGTTCCGATGTAATAAATAGCATTTAATTGAAGCTTTTTGCGATAATTAGTTTCTATATTTACTCCACCTCTGTAATCATTTGCTAAAAAGTTGTTTTTTATGTCAAAATTTTGCTTTAATGAAAAAACCGGTTTTACTGTAAGAGACCAATTGTTTGTAGAATCAACCTTGGAATTGCCATAAAGATAAGGCTTTATTTGTGTATGAGTAGATGAATCCTGATAAATTATGAATTCAACTTGTCTGAAAAAAGGGCTGTTAATGTCAACCTGAGAATAAACAGAAAGAGCTACGACTAAAAAAACCAATGTTGTAA
The DNA here is from genome assembly GCA_016938685.1 of Bacteroidales bacterium. Classification (GTDB taxonomy): domain Bacteria; phylum Bacteroidota; class Bacteroidia; order Bacteroidales; family JAFGUD01; genus JAFGUD01. Next base: position 38,127 of record JAFGUD010000494.1, read on the forward strand.
AAAAAGACTTCATGCCAAAAATTTTAGCCAAAAGTACATTTTATTTTAGAAAAATTAGAGTTTTTAAGTAATAGTCAGCAGTTTTTTAGTCGGCAGCCAAACAGTTGGCAGTCGGCAGTCAAACAGTCGGCAGTCGGCAGTCATGATACTTCTGTCTTCAATCTTCCATCTTCCGTCTTCCGTCTTCCGTCTTCCGTTATCTACTTATTTCTTCATTTCCTAAATTTCTATATACATCAAACATTTTTTTCAGAGGATTTATATTTGCTTCTCCCAGAATTTCAATTTCAATGCTACCTGAACCTTTACGAGGAATATCAAGATTATTGGCGGCAATTTTAGAAAGATCAAGAATAAGAGACTGATTTACAGGACCTCTGTCATTAACTCTCAAAATAACAACTCTGTCGTTTTTGGTATTTTTAACACGAATAATTGTCTGCAAAGGCATTGTTAGGTGAGCCGCAGTAAAAGCGTACATATCATACGGCTCTCCGCTTGAAGTTCTTCTGCCGTCAAAACCTGGTCCGTACCAAGTAGCAACACCCTTTTGGTAGATGTTTTTTTCTGTTGAAACTTTGGGAACTTGTTCTAAATAATCATATTCATTTGAACAAGCAAAAAGAAAAAGAAGAGAAAAAACTAGAATAATGTTCTGAATTTTCATGGCTTTTGTATTTAGTTAAATATCAAGCAAATATAAAAAACAAAATTTAAAAACCAAATATTCACGTAAAATATTCTTCACTATTTGTATTGTTTGCATTTAATCAATATCCTCAAAATCTTCTATTTGCATTTGTAAGACTTCCCATTCGCTCATTTTATCTTCGAGTGATTTTTTAATTATTTCATAATCTTCAAAAAAATCATGATTTTGATTTCCGGCAGGATTTGCCAATTTATCTTCAATTTCTTCAATTTTTTTCTCAAAATCTTCAATTTCACCTTCTATTTTTTCAATTTGTCTTTGAATTTTAGCAAGTTGTCTTTTTCGTTCTTTTCGTTGAACATAATCTTCTTTATTTACTGAATCAATTTTTTCGGTAGTTTCTTTTATTTTTCTTACAATATTAAGTTGATCAATATTTTCAATTTTCTTTTTTTCCAGGAAATAATTTATGTCTCCCTTGTATTGTTTGATTTTTTGATTTCTAAATTCATATACAGTATCAACCAGTCCTTCAAGAAAATCTCTGTCGTGCGAAACAATTAGCAAGGTTCCATCATATTTCAACAAAGCTTGTTTAAGAATATCTTTTGCCGGAATATCAAGGTGATTTGTCGGTTCATCAAGAATCAGCAAACTGTATGGCTGCAAAATAAGTTTAGCAAGAGCAAGTCTGGCTCTTTCGCCACCGGAAAGCACACCAACTTTTTTTTCAATATCATCATTGCTAAATAAAAAAGAACCAAGAATTTTTCGCAACTGAGTTCTAATATCACCAACAGCAATATGATCCAAAGTATCAAATACTGTAATCGTTTTATCGAGCGTTTCATCTTGATTTTGAGCGAAATAACCAATTGAAACATTATGTCCAATTTTTAAATTACCTTCGTAATCAAGTTCTTTATTAAAAATTCTGGCAAGAGTAGTTTTTCCTTCGCCGTTTTTTCCCACAAAAGCTATTTTTTCACCTCTATTTAGGATAAAATCGATGTTTTTTATTACTGTGTGATTTCCATAATTTTTAGTTAAACTTTCGGTTTCTAAAACAATATCACCAGCGCGAGGAGCAGGCGGGAAATTAAAAATAATTGTTTGTTTATCTTCAGGTTCAATTTCAATTCTATCTATCTTATCAAGCATTTTAATACGTGATTGAACTTGAACCGATTTAGTAGCTTTAGCCCTAAAACGCTCAATAAACCTTTCGGTCTGTTTTATTTTACTTTGCTGATTATCATAAGCTGCAATCTCTTGTTGACGGCGTTCAGCCCGAAGAAATTTGTATTTTGAATAAGAAACATTGTAGTCGTATATTTTGCCTAACGAAATTTCCAGAGTTCTTGAAGTTACTTTATCCAAAAATCTTCTATCGTGAGAAATAAGGACAATTGCACCTTTAAAATCAGCCAAAAAATTCTCAATCCATTGAATAGATTCAATATCCAGGTGATTTGTTGGTTCATCAAGCAAAAACACATCTGGTTTTTTAAGCAAAAGTTTTGCAATTTCAACTCTCATTCGCCAACCGCCACTAAATTCAGAAGTAGATCTATCAAAATCAGCTTGAACAAAACCTAATCCCTTCAAAACTTGTTCGGCTTCTGCCTGAATTGTATTCTCATTTTGAAATGATAATTTGTAAGATAAATCAGAAACTTTATCAATAAGTTTTTTATATGAATCTGACTCAAAATCAGTTCGTTCTGTTAATTCTGCATTGGCATTTTCAAGCTCAATTTTCAAATTTTTAAATTCGTCAAAAGCCGTAAGAGTTTCTTCCATTACAGTTTTACCTTCATTATAATTCAAATTTTGAGGTAAATAACCAATTTTTATGTCTTTTGGAAGAGAAATAATTCCGGTATCATAAGACATTTCACCAATAATAAGTCTTAGCAAAGTAGTTTTACCGGAGCCATTTTTGCCTACTAGTCCTATTTTATCAGATTTATCAATTTGAAAAGACACGTTATTGAATAAATCTTTGCCTGAGAAGGAAATACTTAAATCGTTTATTGAAATCATGTTGCAAAATAAATCTAAAATACGATAATTATGAAATTTTCATTTTAGCAAAAATAAATACTCATTTCCGGTATCCAAAAACTCAGAAATATGCGCATTTAAAAAGTCATTTTTATCACTTAAACTCACAACAAATTAACATTTACGCACATTTATAAACATTTGGCTAAAGAACTGGCAGAATATTTGTTTGTAAAACATGTAAAACTTTAAATTTAAAGATTATGAACAAAAAATTCTTTTCTATCCTTGGAATTTTGCTTTTTGGCGTTTTGTTTTCTGCATCTGCACAAATAGTAGGAAACTGGAAAACTATTGATGATGAAACAGGAAAAGCAAAATCAGTTGTTGAAATTTACGAAGGTAAAGACGGCAAATTTTATGGTAAAATAACTAAACTATTCCGTGAACCCGGCGAAGAACAAAATCCTATTTGTGATGTTTGTCCGGGCAGCAAAAAAGACAAACCCGTGATTGGAATGATAATTATTTCCGGAATGGAAAAAACCAGTTCAAACATGTGGAAACGGGGAACTATTCTGGATCCTGCTACAGGAAATGTATATGATTGTAAAATGTGGCGAGATGGTAAAAATCTTGAAGTTAGAGGTTATCTTGGAATTAGTTTAGTTGGTCGTTCACAAACCTGGCTTCCTTATTAAAATAAGTTTATAAAGTTGAAAGTTTTAAAAAGTTTCTGCTTTAAAATCCAATAAAAAAACCGACTTTTAAAGTCGGTTTTTTTTGTACCCGAGGCCGGGATCGAACCGGCACGAGATTGCTCTCACTGGTGTTTGAGACCAGCGCGTCTACCAATTCCGCCACTCGGGCAACAAAATTAGTGATTGCAAAAGTAAAAGTTATTTTTTATTCAACAAATTTTTCTTTACAACTTAAACTCGAAAACTAGCAACTCGGTACTCTAAAGAAGATTTTCCAACAACTTAGCCATACTTACTTTTTCGTGAGCTATATTTATAAGTTCATCAACACTTACTCTTTCTTGTTCCATTGAATCTCTGTGTCTTAACGTTACTGTATTGTCTTCTTTTGTTTGATGGTCGATTGTGATACAATATGGAGTTCCAATAGCATCTTGGCGACGATAACGTTTTCCGATAGAATCTTTTTCTTCGTAAATTACATTAAAATGAAATTTCAATTTATCAAAGATTTTATCAGCGATTTCGGGTAAACCATCTTTTTTCACAAGAGGTAAAATTGCAATTTTCACAGGTGCTAATGCAGGCGGAATTGCTAAAACTATTCTGGTTTCGCCTGTTTCTCCCACAACTTCCTCTTTGTATGCAGCCGAAAGAATAGTCATAAACATTCTGTCAACTCCAATTGAAGTTTCAACAACGTAAGGAACATAAGATTCGTTAAGTTCAGGGTCAAAATATTGTAGTTTTTTTCCTGAAAATTCCTGATGACGACCTAAATCAAAGTCAGTGCGGGAATGAATTCCTTCAACTTCTTTGAATCCCATTGGAAAATTAAATTCAATATCAACAGCAGCATTAGCGTAATGTGCAAGTTTATCATGATTATGAAATTTGTAATTTTCATCACCAAGATTAAGATTTTTATGCCATTTAATGCGAAACTCTTTCCAGTATTCATACCATTTCATTTCTTCACCCGGACGAACAAAAAATTGCATTTCCATTTGTTCAAATTCTCGCATACGGAAAATAAATTGACGTGCAACTATCTCATTTCTAAAAGCTTTCCCAATTTGAGCAATTCCAAAAGGAATTTTCATTCTACCACTTTTTTGAACGTTAAGATAATTTACAAAAATACCTTGAGCTGTTTCGGGACGAAGATAAATTGTATTTGCTGTATCGCTTACAGATCCAAGTTTTGTATCAAACATCAAATTAAACTGACGCACTTCTGTCCAATTTTTTGAACCCGATTCAGGACAAGCAATTTCGTTGTCGATAATAATCTGACGAAGTTCAACCAAATCATTATCATTTAAAGCCTTAACAAAACGAGCGTTTAATTCATCAATTTTTGCCTGATTTCTAAGAACATTGGGATTTGTAGCAATAAACTGTTCTTTATCAAATTGTTCGCCGAATTTTTTTTGAGCTTTTTCAACATCCTTAGCAATTTTAGCTTCGTATTTTGCTCTAAATTCTTCGATAAGAACATCAGCCCTGTATCTTTTTTTGCTATCTTTATTATCAATCAAAGGATCATTAAAAGCGCCAACGTGTCCGCTTGCTTCCCAAACTTTTGGGTGCATAAAAATTGCGGCGTCTAATCCTACAATATTAGAATGTAGCTGTACCATTGATTGCCACCAATACTGTTTGATATTGTTTTTTAGTTCAGCACCATTTTGACCATAGTCATATACAGCACTTAATCCATCATAAATTTCACTTGAAGGAAAAATAAATCCGTACTCTTTTGAGTGAGCAATTATTTTTTTTAATAAATCGTCTGCCATGTTACTTAGTTATAAAGTTTGAAAGTTTGAAAGTTAAAAGTGCATTGTTCATTGAAAATTATGAATCAATGTAGTTAAGTTAAGGGGAAAAACGGAAAGTACCTAACGGCACTTTTTTGTTTGTTATCTTTTAGTTCCGACTTACGTCGGAACTTACAAACAGGTAGTCCCGCCGGGACATTTTTTGAGTGCTTAACTTAACGACATTGAATTGTGCATTGTAAAACACACTGTTTTCGATGTGCAAAAGTATAAAAAATTTCAAACTGATAATTATTGAATAACTGATAATATCCAATCGATTGAAGTAGAAACACGAGTAAACACACTAATATCGCCGTATCCACCGTCAACGTAATCGTAAAAAGGATCATTTGCTCCACCTGATAAAATTCCGCAAACTTTCCATGCTCCATTTATATTTATAAAAATTGGACCTCCACTATCACCGGGAATTGTAGCTCCTTCAAATTCTGTTGCATAGGCATCACTCGAACCGGAACCTAAAAGCGCTTCATCTGAATTTACTTCATCATCACCAAGAGAATTTACTTCGCCGGTTGGAGAATCAAAATCAAATGCCAATAATCCGCCGTTGTAGGTTTGTCCACTGATAGATGTATTTATTCCATCAACTTTACGATCTAAAATATTTTCGATAGCGTGTTTTTTTGAATAGTCTTCTCCATTTCCGAATTCTTGTGTGTAATCGCCAAAGCCGCAATACCAAATAGTATTACCTATTATTTCAGAAGTAGAAGTAATTAGTTGAGCAGGAGTAATATTTGTAATAGGTGATGAAAGTTTCACAAGGCAAAAATCATTAGCATTCAAAAAATCTTCATTATCCTGCATCCAAGTTGGATGAAAAACTAGTTGTTCTACTTCGTAAGTACCTGTTGGGCTGTTAGGATTATTTCCGGTAAGCACAAAAATACCTTCGGGCAAAGCCGGTTCGGTTTGTTCTTCGGCAACATAAAAATTGTGACCTGCTGTTAAAATCCATTCGGAAGTAATAAGCACTCCAGATGCAATATAATCTTGGCTCTGGTTTAAATTGACGATGGTATTTCAATTATTTCAAAGTAATGTTTTTCTATGCTTTTAAAGCGTTTCCAACTATCTAAG
>JAFGUD010000495.1 GCA_016938685.1 Bacteroidales bacterium
CGAAGTTTGGACTAATTTCAATGTGCAATCGGTATAAAACCGATTTTAAGAAAATGAAATCGGATTTTTTAAAGCATTTCGGTATACCACACCAGAATTATTTTATTTTCGAAATTGAAGAACTGAATAAATAAAAAAATCCCGAAAATAATTCAGGATTTTTCATCGTCTACTTAAATAAAAAAAAACATTAACTAATCGTTGCTATTGAGAGTGTCAATAGTAGTTTGTTCAACATGAATAATTGTTATTTGCGTTGCTTCAGTTGTATCTTTTTCAACAATATTTTCAACAATATTATTTGAGTTATTTTCAACAATAATATTATCCTGATTATCAAAATCAGCCTCAATCATCACGGCTTGTCTGTTAGATATTATCTCAATTTTGATATCGACAGGCTTCTGAATAGTATTAGATTCTGTTTGTTTATCAAAAGGATTTATCAGAAGTAAAACAGCTGTAGTAACAGTTGTAATTGCTGTAATTACCGAAATAACTTTACCTGCTATGGTTGAGAAAAATCCGGTTGAAACTGGAATTTCTGCCTTAGGTAAATTATTTAAAATATTATTCATTTCATTCCAGTTTTTATCAACTGGAACTTTCATATCTCCAATCGACTTGGAAATTATTTTATCTATGTAATCAAATTGTTTCATCTTTATTACCAATTACCTCTTTAAAAAATTTGTTTGTTTGATTTGAATACTTATCCAGCGCTATTTTGTATAGCTTTTTTTGAATAAGTTTTCTTGCCCTTAAAAGTTGTGTTTTAGAAGTACTTTCGCTAATACCCAGTAACTCTGCTATTTCTTTATGCTTATAGTTTTCTAAAACATACATACTAAAAACAATCCTAAAACCATCAGGTAATGTTTCAACAACATCAAAAATTTCTTTTTGTGAAAAATCGGTATTTTTCACCAAAGATTCAATGTCGTGTACATTAACATTTTGTTCTGTTTCTTCTTCCGATAATTTCATGTCTTCAACATCTTTAAAAACATTTTTTTGTTGCTCTTTTAGATATTTCAGACAATTGTTTACAGCAATACGTTTTATCCAGCCTTCAAAAGAACCTTTGTGCGAATACTGATGTATTTTGCGATAAATTACAATAAAAGTTTCTTGCAAAATATCCTCTGCAATTTGCCAGTTTTTTGTGTACCTATAGGCAATTGCTTTTATAAGACCGGAGTAATCTTTGAACAACGTTTCAAACGCTTGTTTTTCGCATTGCTGCAGTCTTTTTATGAATTTTGAAGAAACATTCATGACTAAGATTGATATAAATTAAATGGTTGCATAATCAATTTAATAAATTTTATTTTTTTTTCAAAAGAATATTATTGCGCTAAAAAGTACGTGTAATTTTTCATAATCAAGTCAAAATCGTAGTATTTAGCTAAAATCAACTCTTTTTTGTTCAAAAGCCCGACAAAGTTATTTTTATCCTTCATATTTTCAAAAATCATTGGGTAAGCTTTTAACTCAATTTGTTCGTTATTTGTGTCAATTATTTGAATTTCAAAACTATAGGTCTCTTTTAATAATGAATCAATTGTTGATTGTTCGTAATTTTCAAAGTAATTTACAAATGTTACGTTTTCAAAATAACTTAAATAATGACTAACTGCATCCTTATCAACGTTATTAAACTCATCTGAATTGCATGTTTGTGAAACAGTGTAGTTATTATTTTCAATATTAAGACAAAATCCTTCGTTTAAGTCGTTATTTGTTAGTTTTATTTGTTTAATTTCATCACTTGAATAATGAAAAATAACCTTACTCATCCAACTTTTTTCATCTAAATTAAAATTTAATCTTAAATCAAAATTAAAAGTGGGAATATAGCAAATATATGGAGTTTCTGATTCGTCGAGCAGAATAATATTTCCGGAATTGTTTGAAAAATCTCCTAAATAAAAAGATTTTATAACTTTTTCTTTATCATAAATCTCAACGTGTGTTTGAGTTTTTATTTTTTTTAAAACAGTTTCAATTGCATTTTCGGGCAAAGGAGATTTAAGTTCAATAAGATTTAATGTAATTAGAGTTCTATCTATTTCGGTCTTATTTGCAATAAATTTTCCGTTAATAAGCCACGAATAATTTTTTTTTTCAAGGGTTAATTGTTCGTTGTTTGAGGTAATAATAATTTTAGTAATTAAGCTGGTGTCTTTTATTGCAAAATTAGTTTCAGTTTTTTTTAACGTAGATTCATTACATGAACTAAATAAAAATGTGCAAATAGTTGAAATTAAAAAAGTTAAAAAAAACAGTTGAAATTTATATCTCATAAAAGTTTGATTTTAAGATTAATAACTATTGTTAAAAAAAGAAATAATTTTCACAAATTTACAAAAAAATTGTATCTTTGCAGTTCAGTTAAAAAACAATATAAATAAATATACAATGAAGTTTATAATTTCAAGCAGTGAGTTATTGGCATACTTACAAGCACTTAACAAAGTTGTGCCTAGTCGTTCGATAGTTCCTTTAGTAGAGAATTTCTTGTTCGAAATATCTTCTGATGGTTTAAAAATAACAGCTACCGACCTTGAAACAACTCTTATTGCAAGATTAGAGCTTGATAATATTGAAGGCGAAGGCAAAGTTGCAATTGAGTCGAAAAGATTACTTGATATTTTGAAAGAGTTTTCTCAACAGCCTCTTACATTTGAGATTAATGATGAAAATTTTGAAGTTGTTATAAAATCAGAATCCGGTAAATATTCAATTCCCGGTAATTCTCATGTTGATGAATTTCCCGAACATGCTGAAATAAGTGCAGATATTGCAAGTTCATTTGTTATCAGTTCTGAAATTTTGAAAAAAGGAATTAATTCTACATTCTTTTCTATTTCCGATGACGATTTACGTCCGGTAATGAATGGTATTTATATGGAATTGAAACCTGACGGTTTAACATTTGTATCTTCTGATTCTCATAAGTTGGTGCGTTACCGCAGAAATGATTTCACTTCTGAAAAAGAAGCATCTTTTATTTTGGCTAAAAAACCAGCTGATTTGCTTAGAAATATTTTAGCAAAATTAGATGATGATGTAAAAGTAGAATTTGATGACAGAAATGCTATTTTTGAATTGTCAAGTTATACTGTTGTTTGTCGTTTGATTGAAGGTAATTTCCCTGATTACGAAGCGGTTATGCCAAAAAACAATGATAAAATGGTAAATATTGACAAAAATAATTTCCATAATACCATCAAAAGAGTTTCTTTATTTGCTAATGAAGCAAGCAAGTTGGTTAAGTTTTATTTCCACGAAAACGAAGCTGAAATTTCTGCTCAGGATATTGATTTTTCAATTTCGGCATTTGAGAAAATAAATTGTTTGTATGATCAAGAGCCAATCAAAATTGGTTTTAAATCTACATTTTTATTAGATATAATGCAAAATCTTGATGCAACTGATATTTCATTGACAATGACAGATCCTAAACGTGCAGCGTTAGTTTTTCCAACGCAAATGGAAGATTCCAAAGAAGACATCGTTATGTTGGTTATGCCAATGATGCTAGATGAAGACGAATAATTAATTCACAATATTAAAAAAGCCAACTTTAAGTTGGCTTTTTTTTATAAACTACCTTTAACTGTATAAATTATTTCTTTTCGTTTTTTTCCTAAAACGTCTTCTTGTTCTGTAGTAATGATAATTTTTTTCTCAAAATCTCCTTTTATATCAACATATTTTGGGTCAATTGTAATTGCAAAAGTTCCATTTGTATTTGCTGAAATGATTTTATCATAAAGCATAATGCCAAAACCATCAGGAATATCAAAGCTTAAAATAACCATTTCAGAAGGGGTTTCATTTTTTACAGTAAAATCGTGTTTTACAGCAGATGTGATTTTTCCAAAATCAAAAGAGGTGTATAAGTTAACAGGTCTACGGCTGCCAAACATTTGCGCGTCAGAATCATCAACTTGTGAGTATCCAATAATGCTAAGAGGAAGAACAAATAATAAAATAAGCAAAATCTTTTTCATGGCTTTATTTTTTAATGATTTATATTTAATTGTATAAACGAAAATTTATCCTAAAAAGTTTCGGTAATTATTATATTGCAATTATAAGACTTTATTTTATAGATGGATAATCTTTTTGACAAAAAAAACGTCAACCTTTTTCGATTGACGTTTTTTGTGCTTCTTTTTGTGTTTTTAAAGACTACCTTTAACAGTATATGTTAATTCTGTTTGTTTTTTGCCCAAAGCATCTTCTTGCTCAGTAGTTATGATTATTTTTTCTTCAAAATCTCCTTTTTTATCAACATAATTTGGGTCAATTGATACAACAAACTTACCTGAAGATTTAGCTGGAATAACTTTATCATAAAGTACAACACCATATCCATCAGGAATATTGAAGCTAACAACAGTCATTTCACTTGGGCTTGTGTTTTTAATAATAAATTCGTGTTGGGAAATATTGTTTACTGTTCCAAAATCGAAAGTATTGTATAAGGTTACTGTTCTGCGACTACCAAACATTTGGGCATCTGAGTCGTCTACCTGAGAAATCGCAATAAAGCTAAAAGGTAGTACTAAAGCTAGGATAACTAATAGTTTTTTCATTTTTCTTGATTTTTAAGATTAATCCGTTTTTCAAATATACGGAAATAAATTGAAATTGTTTCATTTCTAGTAAAATTAGTGGAATTCACCTACTACTTGATAAATGTAAGTTTTATTTATTATTATGCCGGTTAAAAGCGTTTCTTGGACTGTAATTGCAAATTTTTGATCAAATTTATTTCCGTCTTCTACTGTTTCAACATAATCTTTATATACTGAAACTATTATTTTTCCTTCATCACCGGGACCAATAACTTTTTTAGGTATCATAACTGAAACACCTTGTGGAATAACGATAGAAATAATAGTAATGTCAATTAAATCAGTGTTTTTTATGACAAATTCGTGTTGAACAACTGATTCTGTTACTTCTTTAAAATCGAATTGATTGAATGCGTTAACGCTTCTTGAGCTACCAAATAATTGAGCGTCATCGAAGAATTGTCCAAATGCAGGACTTAATAATAATATTAAACCTAAGATTGTGATTAGCTTTTTCATGTTTGAGGATTTTAAATTTTTTAATTTTTGAGTATTATTTTTTTTAAATATTCTTCTTGAGTGTTTATGTTGATTAAAATAGACTCATCATTACAAAGAACGATTTGCTTTGCAAAAGGTTGCAAAAACTGTTTTAAATTTAGATTTTTTGACATTTCAGTTTGAATTTGTGTAATTATTGTTTTAGGTAATAGTATTGGATGACCTCCTTTGCCTTCAAATTTAGGAGAAATATACGCTTCTTTGTCCTTTTCTTTCCAAATTTGTTCTAATATTTCAGTTTTAGTAAATGGATTGTCTGCGTTTTGAAGAAATACAAAGTCATTTTGAATTAATTGTTCTACTGCTAACTTTATAGAAAGGAAACGGCCTAATTCAGGTGTTTTATTTTCTACAATGGTAGCATTTGGAGTGAGTTTTTTGCCTTGTTCTATATTTTCAGAATTATAAACAATTACAACTTGCTGACAGCCAAAATCATGGTATGTGTCAAATAATTTTTGTATAAATGTTTGATTTTTGTATTTATCAAATAATAAAAATGGTTTTGGCGATCCCATTCGTTCTGATTTCCCTGCTGCTAAAATAATTGCTGAACAATTTTTTTTCAAACTATTTTAAATTAATTGGTATTGACTATGATTTTTTTGTAGAATTTTTTTGAGGGAACCGAATCGGGCAGAGTAAAAGTATCGGTAAAAACTATCTGGTTGTTTAAGCTAATATCTAGTTCGTATGTATTATTTGCTTCTGTAATAAAAATAAATTTACCATTTTGTGTTGGTTTGGCAACTTTTTTCTCGTCAGTTGTGGTGTTGGTAATTTGAATTTTAACATTTTCTATTGGTTCATCAGCTTGATTGTAGACATAGCCAAAATTTATAGTTGTCTGATTTATTGCTATTGAATCGAGGTAAACTACAAAAATATCTGCTGCTCCTTGTGACCCGTATCTATATGAAGTGTAAAATGCTTTTTCGGTTGTATTTATTGGTGTAAAAAAAATATCATCGCCTATGGAATTGATAGGATAACCCATGTTTTTGGCAACTCCCCAAGTGTTAAATTCTGTTTTTTCACTTATGTAGATGTCAAATCCGCCAAATCCGTTTGGTCTTCCGTCTGATGAAAAATAAAGAGTTTGCCCATCTTCTGAAATATTCGGACTTTCTTCATCTCCTTTTGAATTAACACTACTCCCTAAATTTACTGGCTTTGACCATTCATCTTCTCCAAGTTTTACACTCATCCAAATGTCTAATCCTCCGTATCCTCCGGGACGGTCGCTGGTGAAAAAAATGGTTGTTCCGTCTGCTGTTATTGATGCGTGTGTTTCTCTGTGTCTAGAGTTAATTGGTTTTGGTAGTTTTGCAGGAGTTGTCCAATTGCCATCGCTAAATTCACTTTGGTAGATGCTTCCGTCTTCTTCATCTTTATAAATTAGTAAGTCTTTACCACTTTCGCCTATGCTTGATGTTGCTTCATTGTCTGGTCCCGAAAAAGTAGTCATTAGTTTAGGACTTGTCCACTTACCATTTTGAATTTCAGAATAATAAATATCTTCATCGTATTGTCCATCATCATATTGTGTGGAGTTTGGATTATTTCGACGGCTTGTGAAAATAAGTATGTTGTCTGAGCTGGAATAAACAGGGGAATGATCGGAGTATGTTGAATTAATTACACTGTCGAGATCTGTAACCGTAAAAAGATTATTTATATGATGTTTTGTCTTTTCAAGTTCGTTATTAATTGAAGCAAGAAATTGTTCGTTAAAAACTTCGGTTCTAAGATTTTCAAGAATAATAATGCTACTGTCTATGTTGTCGTTTAGTCGGTAAGCTCTTGCTAGGTAAAATTTTATTTCGAAAGGGCTTACGTCTGCTCTGTATTTTGGTGAGTATAAATTGAAAGATTTTCTAAGGAAAAATAAGGCGCTGTCTTGTTTTCCGAATGTGTTTAAATAAGCAAAGCCTAATTTGTAATAAAAAGCAGGGTTTTTTTGATCAAAAGAAATCATTTGTTTATACATTCTTATTGCGCCCGAAAAATCTTCTGTATAAACTAAATCGTCGGTAATATTATATTGGATTTGATATTGTCCGTCATCTGATTGAGAAAACAAATAAGATGGTAGAAAAAATAGTAAAATAATAATAATTTTTTTCATGCTTTTGAGCTTTTAAAACTGATCAAAGTGCTGTTGCTGAATTTTATTGTTTTATGTTTAAGGACTTCTATTTCAGGGGCTTTTATTCCCTCCAAAAAAATGTTTTCACCAATGAAAACTCTGCACTCATCCCATAATTCTTCTTCTATAAACGAATTTAATAATTTTTGACCTCCTTCTACTATAACAGATTGTATATTTAACTCATAAAGATAATTTAAAATTTGTTCTAAACTACTTTTTGTTGTGGAAATTTTGACGAATTGGAGGTTTTTGTCTACAAAATTTTCTTTTATTGTGTTGAAACATATTGTTTTAGTGGTTTTGTCAGAGATGGATGAATTTGGATTTGTTCTGAGATTTTTATCAATGAATAATCTGATTGGATTATTACCAAACCAATTTCTTGTTGTTAACGAAGGGTTGTCTTTTTCAACCGTATTCGTTCCAACTAATATCGACTGTTCTTCTGCTCTCCATTTGTGCACCAGCGTTCTTTCTATTTTTCCAGTTATCCAATTCGGACCAATTGGAGTATCAATATTTCTAATTTTGTCAATAAAACCATCAGCAGATTGAGCCCATTTTAGTATAACGTAGGGTCTTTTTTTTTCGTGAAAAGTAAAAAAACGTTTGTTCAACTCTCGTGCTTCTTTTTCTAATATTCCTATTTTAACATCAATTCCGGCTTCTAAAAGAATTTTTACTCCTTTTCCTGATACTTTGTCGGTAGTGTCAAGGGTTCCAATTACTACTTTTGGTATTCCTAATTCGGCAATTTTGATAGAACAAGGTGGGGTTTTACCCCAATGAGAACACGGTTCAAGATTTACGTAAAGAGTAGATTTTTTTAATAATTTTTTGTTCTTTACTGAATTGATAGCATTTATTTCTGCGTGAGGTTCACCCGATTTTGTGTGGTATCCTTCGCCAATTATCTCATTGTTATAAACAATAACAGAGCCAACAAGGGGATTAGGATACGTGTTGCCAATTCCATTCTTTGCCAATTCAAGGCAACGTTGCATATAAAAATTGTCAATATTCATAATATAAAAAAATCCTCCAAAAGGAGGATTGAAAATATGATGCCAAAAAAAATTACACTTTGATATTATCTGTTAAAAATGCAATTTCTTTTTTATTTGGATGAATTTTAGAAAAATTACTCAAAGCTTGTGAATCAATTTTGTTAGCTTCTTTGAAAGAAATGATTGCGTTTTTATTGTCTTTGTTCAAAAAATGCAAAGAGCTTAGTTTTAAGTTAAGTAAAAAAACATTTGAAATAAATTCTTTACCCATTTTTAAAATTGAAATAGCTTCAGAGAAATCTTTTATTTGTTTTTTGTGATCGGAATACTCAAACCAGTATTTATCAACAAAAGGATCAAAAGAAATAGCGTGCATAAAAGCTTTGTCGGCTGACTTGTAATTGTCTTCGTATAGGAAAACCTTAGCTGCTAATTCCCAGTATTTTGAATTTAAGTTTTCTAAATTCAATGCTCTGTACAAAGCTTTTTTTGTTCTACAAATTTTGTTAAATTTAAAATATATTTTTGCTAAGTAGAACCAAGCTTCTGGTTGATCTTCCTGAATTTTTAAAGAGGATTTTATGTCAGCAAGTGCATTTTTATAGCTACTTTGATTGAAATAAGCTAGTCCTCTGTGGAATATTGCAGATGCATTTCCTTTTTCCAGAAAAACAACATTGTTAAATTCGTTTACAGCCTCTTTAAATAAGCCCAGATTTAGTAAAATATTAGCTTTATTGTACATTGCTGAAGAAAATTTTGGATCAATAGCAATAGCAAAATCAAAAGCTTCGATTGCTTTTTCATTTTCTTCGAGTTTAGTTAGTACAACACCAAGGTTATACCAAGCAAGTTTTGAAAAAGGATTTCTCTTTAAATAAGAAGAATAGAGCTTTTTGCTTTTATCAAAAATTTCATTCCTTTCTAAACAAAAGGCCAGGTCGAGAATAATAGAGTCATCTTTTGGATTAACCTGATATGCTTTTGTAAGATACAAAGAAGCAATATCATATCTTCCGGCTTGAATAAAGGTCTGAGAAATAGTATACAAAATCGGGCTTTTTTGATCATTTTCAAGCTGTGCGAGTGCTTTGTCAAAAAACATCATCGATTTGTTCGTAATTCCTGATTTTGCGTAATTAATACCAATTAACATCAGCAGTCCCAAGTCATCGGGCGATTCGATGTATAATTTTTTTAATTTTTGAGTTGCTTGTGTGAAAAGTCCGGTTTCAATAAGTAATTGAGCCTCTGTTAGTTTCATTTCAAAACAACTAGGGAAAAATTCAATAGCATAATCCAAAACCTTAATAGCTTTTATAATTTTGTCTTGAGTGATATAGTAATCTATTAAATCGAGAAATTCATTTTTCTCGATATATATAGATACACCACTCTCTAACTTCCGGAATTTGGAAATTACCATTGCCAAATCCCCTGAGTTTTTGGGGTCGGGTAAATTAAACATTTGTGTGCTTGTGTTTGTTTGTGTCCAGTGGACAAAATTAAATATTATTTTTTCACAGCCAAAAATTTATAAATAAATTTTTCAATTTTTCTGAAAAAACTATTCTTTGTATAATGAAAATCTTGTAATAATCTGATTAACAGAGTCAATTTGTGTTGCAATTGCCATTACTAAACTATCGTTTGAAAGCGTCTCAATTTTTAGTTTGTCTTTTACTCCATCTGAATCCGGAGGCCACATGTATAATACCATATTTTGCGGATCTAGCTGCCAATTGCCGTATTCAGGTTGTGCAAAGCCTAATTTTTCAAATGTATTGTCTGCGTTTAATGTTAATGCGAAATTTTGCTTCAAAACAGAGATGCTATTTATAAAGTCGGCATATTCATTAGGGTTTCGTGGTAAATTATCTTGATATTCAGCTAATTTCCAAGTACCTACTATAATATTATCAGGTGTGTCGTTGCCGGATAAAGAATTGTTTCCTTTTCCTCCAAAAATAAAATATGCTAAAATTACCAAAAAAATAGCACTTACTGCAATTATTGCATAAGTTTGGTTTTTGTTGCCTGTTTTCTCTGTTTTTGATTTAAATTTTTCTGTTTTTTGCTTAGTTGGAGGGGGTGAAGCGTTTTCACCATTAATTAGTTCATTAACAAGTATTCCTAAATCATTTATTGCGTCTGATGAATTAACATCAAAAGCATTTATCCAGTCGTGCGAGTTAAGAAAATGTTGCATTGTTACAGAAAGTTCTACATCTGTAATAACAAAAGGGACGAAGGTTATATCATTATCAAAAATAAAATCATATTCGCTCATTATGCTTTCAGAATGATTAGACTTTTGTGAGAAAATTAAAATAGCAAGTTCAATATCACCTATATTTTTGGGGTTTTGAACTTCAAGAGAACTTAATTTGTCTAGTGTGCATTTAAAACCTTTGTTTTCAAGTGATTGAGAGATTCTTATTGCTAGTTTTTTGTCTTCTTTCTCGTAGATTATTGATATCATGTTCTAAATTTTCTGTAAAAATATAAAATAAGAATAAATTTTTCAACTATTTATGAAAATAGTTTTAATGCCATTATGATAAAATTATTTTTCTTGTTTTTGCATCTATACTAATCTTTCTTCATTATTTTTATAACAACATAAACTGATTGTTTACAAAGTTACAACATTTGAAGTAAAAAAGTTGTCTTTTTATTTGTGTTATGAAATTTATGGATTGATTAGGATGTTTTATTTTACTTAATGTCGTTTATTCTTTATATTTTTTCAATTTAGTTTGCTAAATATTTCTTGTTAAATTTTTTTAACTCGTATAAGCTATGTTTTGAATTACAGTTTTAAAAATAAGTAAGTATCTTTGCGAAAAATATATATATGAAGAAGGCTTTAATTATTTTGAGTTTGTTTTTTTACTTTGGTGTTTCTTATTCTCAGGAAGATATGCAACTTGCAATGGGTTATTTTAATGGAGGAGAATATGATAAAGCAGAAGTTTTGTTTGA
Organism: Bacteroidales bacterium; assembly: GCA_016938685.1. Lineage (GTDB taxonomy): Bacteria > Bacteroidota > Bacteroidia > Bacteroidales > JAFGUD01 > JAFGUD01. The sequence continues at coordinate 11,295 of JAFGUD010000495.1, forward strand.
TAAATTATACAAACAGAGAAATTCAAAATTTTACTTTGATTATTATTTAGAATGCCTTGTACAACAAGAAAAATTTAGTGAGGCAGAAAAAAGAGTAGAGAAAGAACTTAAAAAAAATCCAAATGATCTAACGTTTAGTGTTGATTTAGGTTATATAAATAAACAACAAGGCAATATTGATGAAGCTGAAAAACAATATAAATATGTTATTAAAAACTTGCCAATTAATGCTAACAAAATTATAGAAGTTGGAAATTCATTTTTCAGGAAAAAGGAATATGATTGGGCAGAAAAAACCTATGTTGAAGGTAATGAATTGATGAATAATCAGTTTATGCAAAATCTTGCAAATGTATATGCCGCTCAACGAAAATTTGAGGGAATGATAGAGTCTTATTTAGATTATGCAAATTCAGATTATTCTAAGTTACCTAACGTAAAAACTACTTTTGAAAGTTACATGAATAATGACGTAAATGATGAGTTTACAGATATTTTGCAACGAGTTCTGTTAACACGAATTCAAAAAGGGAATAATGAAGTTTACGAAGAACTTTTAGTTTGGTTTTATATTAAAAAGGGCGAATTTCTTAATGCATATATATATGGGAAAGCACTTGACAAAAGGAAAAACGAAAATGGTGTAAGAGTATTCAGAATTGGGGAATTGGCTTTTGAAAATGAGGATTATAGCACTGCAAATAAAGCTTTTTCGTATGTTGTTGAAAAAGGTGTTGCTTATCCATATTTTTTTAAAGCAAGGTTTGCTTTGCTCGATGTTATGTACTATCAGGTTGAAAATGGCGAAATAACGTCAGAGGAAGAAATTAAAAGATTGGAAGAAAATTATTTGACAGTAATTAATGAATTAGGAATATCACAAAGAACAGTCGATTTAATAGTTGATTTAGCTCATTTACAAGCATTTTATTTGAACAAAGAGCAAGAAGCATTAACTTTATTACAAGATGCTTTAAACATTGTTGGATTAACTGATGATTTTAAGGCCAAATTTATGCTTGAACTTGGTGATATCTTTGTTTTTGCTGAAATGCCATGGGATGCTGTGCTAACTTATGCTCGTATTGAGGAGTTTTTCCCAAGTCTTGAAATTACAGATGATGCAAAATTCAAAAAGGCTAAAGTTTATTTCTATTTAGGTGAATTTAATTGGGCAAAAGATCAATGGGACATTCTAAAAGGAAGCCCTTCGAAGCTGATTGCAAATGATGCAATATATTGGTCATATTTTATTGATGAAAATTTAGGTTATGATTCTTTGCAAATTGGATTAAAGAAGTATGTACGTGCTGACTTGTATTTTTATCAGCATAATTATGACGCAGCTATTTTAACTGCTGATACAATAATACGGGATTTTTCTTCCGAACCTGTTGTTCCACAGACTTTTTATTTAAAATATGAGGTTTATGAACAAACAAAAGAATATCAAAAAGCTGCAATGAATTTAGAAGCTATTGTTGAGGATTATTCTTATGCAATGTTTGCTGACAAAGCATTATTTGAATTGGCCGAACTCTACGATTATAAACTAGACAATAAAGAAAAAGCCGCAGATTGTTACAAAAAAATACTGTTTGATTTTCAGGGAAGTCTGTATTCTGAGCCTAGTAGAACAAGGTATCGGGAGCTATCAGGTTTGTAGGGGATTTAATTTGAAAATTTGTTGATTTGTTAATTTGAAAATTTGATGATTTGTTAATTTTTGTTCAATTTGTATGTTTGTTTTCATAATACTCTGTATCCAGTCAACACTCATCAGTCCTCAGTCTTTCAGTCCAAAGTTTTTTTATACCAAATTGTTAAAATAATTCCGAGAATTATTTTTTACAAGTTGTTATGCCGATTGACTTTAAAACCGATTTTAAGAAA
>JAFGUD010000496.1 GCA_016938685.1 Bacteroidales bacterium
CGCCTCCGGCAGGTCGGGCTATCCGGCACTTCGCTGTCGCTCCGAAGGTTTTCTGCCGGAAATTATCCGGCAGAAAACGCTTTGGCACGCGATTTTTGAAAAAATCACGTGCCATGCCTTCTATCCCTAACGTGTTAATAGCCGAATTACGATTTAGCTAAACAAGTACAAAATTTATATCTGTCAAGTTGAAGTAGTTGTTGGCAGCAATTCTCGGTCAGAAAAATCGCTTAAAAAAAATGAAAAAAATAAATTTTTTCTATTATGTTGTACCACCGAGAATTGACCTGATTTACACATCGGGCGATTGCGATTTCGGTGACTCTTTTTTTATTTTTTATTGCGCTTTCAAAAATTCATAAAACCTGATTTTATAGTCAATTAAGGTGGTCACCGAGAATCGCTGAGTTGTTGGATTTTTTTTTAATAAAATCTGATAGTTTTATTGCTGGATTTAAATAATAGAAATCATTTTGCATAATTCCGACTTTTATTGATTTTTTTGGACAAAAATTATAACAAGCCAAACAATTTTCACATCTATGTAACCAAGTCGGAGTGCTATTTTCCATTTTTATATTATTTGTTGGACAGACTTTGCTACATAACCCACAACCATCACAATTTTCTTTGACAATAAAACTGCGATCAGTCAAATAGATCAACTTTTGTAGGGGAACTTGCTTAGATTCTTTGGTAATCTTTATAAAATGGCTTTTTACTAAGTGATCGAACAGTGGTTGTATAGTAATTTGAAGTAAATCAAAAATAATATTTGAATGTATCCTAACTTTTTTTAAACTACTAACAGATTTGCATATTTTTTCAATTTTCAATTTGCATTTTTCAAATAATTTTTCCCGATTTTCCCAGGTTTTTAACCATGAATTTTGAGGCATCTGTATCGCGAATTTCGCGCTTATCTTACCATTCTTTGAAATAATTATTTTTGATATTTCACGAATTGACACACCTGCACCGCCGCCAAAATTAGCTACAACAAAGATATATTTTCCTTCAATTAAGTCCAATTTCTTGGAAAATTCTCTGATTATATTAGGTAGATTCCCATAATAGACAGGAAAAACTATTCCGATCACAGATGCATCAGACTTTATTTTTTCTGATTTACACACATCAGGAATGGAAGTGAGCTTGGCGGGAAGCTTTGTTGCAATTTCTTTTGCAATTTGTAACGAATTGCCAGTTCCACTAAAATAGTATATTTCTGCTTTCATGCTTTGTTCTCCTAAATCTATTTTTGCCTAGTTTTTACCCACATTCCGCAGTGAATTTAGGTAATTTCTAATATTATTAAGAGTTAAGAATTTGCGATTTGCAAAATCGCCTTTTCTATTTCTCTATAATACTTGTAAATAACTGTGTCAATGTAATAAACTTAAACCAGTTAAAATATAGCATATCGGAGATTGATGATAAAAATGCTGACAATATTTCTTATATTAAAATTATTATCCAGTATTGGAACACCATCAGAAAATGAAATTAAGGACATGATGGTAGAATCCACAAAAATGACCATGGAATCAATAAGATTGGCAGCAGATATCTACTATGTTACCTATTTTCATTATGCCGAAATTATTGAGGATTTAATTGAATTCCTTGAACCTGCGGCCATTCCTTTAGATGCCTGGGGAAATCCTATTATCTTTAGAAGGACTAATTCCGATGATGTAAAATATTTTATCTTTTCCTATGGAGCCGATGGAAAACCTGGAGGAATTGGATATGACGCGGATATTATTTATTCAAGGGATGATTGAGAAAATCATCCATTTATTTTAATATAATCAATCACTTCCCTATGGCATCACTTTCAAAAACTCGGCATACTTACTGATATCAATATCGAGTTTTTTTCCTTTACAAAAGAATTGAATTTCCGTTATAGCTGTGTCGTCCCATTTGGTTGATTCATAGACTTCCATAATCTCAAATTTTGCTTTTGTGAAAATTTGAGGTTTTTTAAAGTTGATTGTCTGTGGCTCCATCACATCAGGAAACTTATACGCTTTACGTTGATTATCCAAATCAATAAGTATTTTTTTCACACGATGGTTCTTCTTCCAATAACGCTTATCAAACCAACCCGGCATGATAACAATTTTATCCACGATTATGGGTTTTTCAAAAACACAGCCAATGTATTCGCCATTTCCAAAATCTTTAGCATTTTCAATCCAGCCAGTATCCTCTTTGCCGTCAAAAACTTTAACAGGATGATAAGCATTTTTGTCATAGGGCTCTGTTAAATAGCTGGAGGTAGAAAGTTCCTGAATCAGCAAATCAGGATTGATCTTTTTATAATAATATTCGGGCATTTTTATAGCCAAACGCCGAATAGAGACATAATCAAATTCAAGATTATATTTCAACATCAAATCTATGGCTTTTGTATCATTCTTATCCATTGAAATATCTACTAAAGCACTAGCATAGCCTGCTATAGTTGGCCCTCTCAAACTAGGATTAGCACCATGTCTTAATAGATAATCTAATAATTGATAATTTTGCCTTTGTAAAGGCCAACATAAAAGCAAGTCCTTTTTATCAATTTTCACACCCTTTTTAATAAGACTTTCAATAATTTCAATATTATCATAATAGGCAGCCAAAAAAAGGGCAGATCGAGTTTGTTTTACATCATAACCTTGTATATTTGCATTCGATGAAATAAGCCGAAGTGCTTTCAGTAATTCCTTGTCACAAATGGCCTGAAATAATTGTTGGTCTTTGTTTAGCCATTTTTCTGTTAATTTTTTCTTTTCAGAAATAGTAGGTTGTCGAAACTTTCCTTCATTATCAGTAACAAGAAAGGTCCGGTAAAAAAAACCTAAAAACCAATCGATGCTTTTATAATGATCAATAATGATTCCCAGTTCATCGGATTTAATATAAAACGCATCAACCGTGTATTCATCAATAATACTACCATCGTTTTTTATGGATAAAATATGGCTTAGAGGACTACTTTCAAGCGGCTCCTTAATATTCATTGCGATAATTGTATTGTTTTTGTAAAATTGTTTGGCTTCTAAAGTTATTTTCCATCGACTAAAATATCCAAAACCGAAAAATACCTGATATACATATCTTAGATTCAAACTTTCAATATTATCAAGTACTTTTAAAATCATTTTCTTTTCAGGTTTTACTAGTTTAAATTGATCTTCTTTCAATTCTGAAACAAGTAAACCTATATCTTCTGTGGCTAGCCATTCTTTCTCATCACTATCTACATAATTATATACCGGTTTCTTTGTTTCATAATAAAAAATCGAAGAGGAATCAAATGAATATTTCAATAAATCCTCTAAGTTTTTATTATTTTTTATCAACAAGGAGAATGAATCTTTAACAATTTTATTATCAATAATTGTATATATCGCTTTTCTTTCATAATTTATAAAATAAATCTTGTCATTTTGTTCTGAAATATAATCTATTTTTTCAGGAGTTCGGTAGATTATCCATTCACCACTTTTAAATAATGCTACAGATTTTGCAATTGCTGTCCAAATTTGTTTGTTGGAATCTTCAAAAATAAAATTTACAGGGATTTGATTATAAAATTCATCGTAGAAAAAATATGAATAGTTAGATCGAAGATAAATATATTTTGAAGAAAAATAACCTGCAGCATATTCTCCAGTTTGAGTTTCTGTGTAAAGGGAAAAAAGATTAAAAAAGAGTAGAATTAAGGTGATAAATATCATTTTCATAGAAAGGTTATCCTTTTGTAGAGGATTTGATTTGTATTAAAGCAACAGCTTCCTTTTTAAATTTTACAGTCAGAAATGGAAGTATGTCATTACCAATATTTTTGAGAGAATCATGTGTTCCCACTATAATAGTGAGGATATCACCTGATACAAAATTAATCCAGATTTTTAAAAGGAATTTCTTAGATTATTGTTTTGTCTATGATTGTAATTATGTTACGGGTATCGTAAATATTTCGACCAAAATAAAAAACAGGGATTTGTTCATATAGATTGAGTCAGACTTGGATTTCTTCAGGAACAAACCAATATGAGTTAAAACCTGAGTTCTGCACCATTCCGTTCTTTGGAACCTGTTTCAGTGTATTAACAATATTCATTAAATCACCACCACTAAAAAGCAGACTTATACTTCCAAAAGAAAATAGTTGAGCTGAAAATCTAAAATCTGTAAAAGTCCAGACAAGCAAAGGTATGAATCCCAAAATCATCATTGGAGCCGTGCTAAGAAATATAAACCTGTTTTTTGTCAGAGGGCTATTACTATGGACAAATGCCATCATATGCTTCTTTGAATACCAGAACTCAACTTCTGCGTTCTTAGGAAAACATATTGCATGTATCATTTCATGTGGGATTATTGCAATAAAAGCTAGAATCAATCCCCAATTAATACCTAATCTGAGCGATTTTTACCTCTTTAAAAAAAATACCTCCTTGTGGTGTAGTAAGTTAACAACAACAAAACAAGCACCCAGGAGGTGAATTCACTATGAGCCAGAAAAAGCA
>JAFGUD010000497.1 GCA_016938685.1 Bacteroidales bacterium
ACGTTGGGCACCATTATAAAAAAGACACTGCAAACCCCGAAACGAATTATAAATAAATGATATATGAGCAAATATGTACCAAATTTATTGCCGAATCAATCCCGATTTGACATTGACGGCGAAGTGATTTTAGACAAAAAAAAGAATAACAATAGTGGAAATAAGGTTTTGCAGACTTTTTCATATATCCTTGCGATAATCTTTTTCATTTCTTCTTTAGCTTTTATTTTCACAAGGTTTTGGCAAGGACTTTTATTCTTGGTAATTGGTTTTGTTGTTTTACCAAATGGTCATTATTGGATTGAGCGAAAACTTCGCTTCAAATTCAAAACTTTACCTAAGACAATTCTTTGTATTATTCTTCTTGTTTTTGCATTAATTATTGGTGATAACTACGATAAAAAAGAAAAAGAAATAGCTGAAATTGAAAGAATTGAAAAAGAAAAGGAACAGTTAGCAAAAGAAAAAGCAGAACAAGCTGAAAAAGCAAGAATAGATAGCCTTTCAATGTTCCAAAATATTGCAATTCAACAAATAAATGAAAACAAATTAAAAGATGCTTACAATTCAATTCAAATAGCATTAAGACTTTCAAATACTGACAATGAAAAAAATAAATCAAATTCTATTAACGCCGATTATTTGCTGAAATCGAGCAAATATCTTGATGCAATTACAGAGTTTACATCTTTAATTCGCAACAATTATAATTTGTCGGACACTTATTATAAGCGAGCAATCTGCTATCAGAAAACAAAGAAAATCCAAGAGGCTGTTAATGATTTGCGAGAAGCAATTAAGCTTGGAAATGATGAAGCAAATCAATTACATGAAAAAATAAATCCTATTAAGAAAAAACTTGTAGGTTACACAACTTTATGCTGTGACGGAACAACATCTTCCAATAGAGGTCGGGGTGCTTGTTCACGACATGGTGGTGTTTGTGATTGGAATCACCCAGTTTATGAAGAATATCGTCAATACTAAATAAAAAGCTATGAATCAAGAAATATATAAATCAGCCAGCTTATATAAGCAAAGTTTCTTTCAAAAAATATTTAAGCAACAACCCGAAGAGAATGCAATTATTGAACTCAATAATTTATTGGCTACTAAACCAATAAAAAGCATTAACTTCCATGAAATCAATGATATTTCTGCAAAATATCGTATAAATCTAATATCTGTTTTTCCCAAGAATATAGCGGAATTTTATACAGCTTATTTAAGTGCTTGTTTAGCTGATATGTATATATCTGATGAAGAATTGGAGGAACTCAATCATTTAAAAAAGCTCTTAAACCTTACTGATGAAAATGTAAGCAAAATACATGAGAAAATTATTGGTAAAGTTTATCAGCAACAACTTAACGAGGTTATTAAAGACGGTGTTATTACAGAACAGGAGAAAAAATTTTTGGAAAAACTTCAAAATGACCTTCGCTTAAATGATACCATTGCAAATAAGATTTCTGCTGATTCAAGAAAAAAGCTAATGGACACCAAACTGCAAGAAATTACAGAAGATGGAAAAATATCCCCTGATGAAGAAGCTGAATTATATGCTATTGCAAAAAGTTTAGATGTTGACGTAAAAATTGACGAATCAAGTAAAGCTACATTTGAAAAAATGAAACTTTATTGGACAATTGAAAATTCTGAATTAACCCCAATATCTGTTGGTTTAAGTTTGCAAAAATCAGAGGAATGTTATTTTTCTGCATCTGTAGGTTGGCATGAGTTGCGTACAGAAACAACCAGATATAATTATGGAGGTACAACCGCAAGGATTAAAATTATGAAAGGTGTATATTATCGAGTTGGTAGTGTGGCAGTTCAACCTGTAAAGCGAGACGTACTTCGACAAATTGATTCAGGTATGGTATATTTGACAAATAAGAGAATCATATTTGTTGGTAGTAAAAAGAATAGTAACATTAGACTTGATAAGATACTTTCATTTACGCCGTATAGTGACGGAATTGAGATTGGAAAAGACACAGGAAAAAGTCCGTTTTTAAGCTTTACAAACAATCTTGACATATTCGGATTATTATTATCAAGACTACTGAGAGACAAATAATAACGGTGCCCAACATCGTGTATAAAACATTGGGGGTTAGGTGGTTAATTCAAGCGTTCTGCCCCGCATCAGCGTTTGTGTCGGCAGATAGGTACGAAGCCCACAATCCCCAACGTTTCATACACGCAGCCGTTACCGGTAATTTTAGCAAAGCCCTAGACTAACAGATAATTTGACAATAAAAAGAATTGAAACCTTAAAAACATAAAAATGAGAAC
>JAFGUD010000498.1 GCA_016938685.1 Bacteroidales bacterium
AAATATTTCGGGACAAGTAATGCCGATTGACTTTAAAACCGATTTTAAGAAAATGAAATCGGATTTTTTAAAGCATTTCGGTATAAATATCCAAATACTAAATCATTACAAAAAAAAGAAGGGGAAAAAACTTCTTGACTTTTATGTGGAAGTGAAAAAATACTATTCTTCGGTATCGGGTCGAACAATTTCAAATTCTTCGCCGTATCTACGATTTCTAAGCATTATTCTAAGGGTTTGCATAACTTTTTCGGGCTTTAAAGTGCTTCTTGGACTTGATTCCAATGTTGGAATATTAACAATAATATTCATTGTTTCGCCGGATTTATTCCTAACTATAACAGTCTGTGCGCCTCCAATTCCTCGATCAATTCCGTCATCTTCCTCGGCTTCTTCGTCAATCGGAGGTGCGTCAATTCTTGTTAAATCAAGAATTTGATTTTCGGCTGTAATTGATGAAATATCATCAAAGAAAAACTCTAAGGTATAAGGATAAACAACCTGATTATCAAGCCAATTATAAACACAAGTGTAAAAACTGACATAATTTTCGGATAATGCTAAAACCTGTATTTTGTATGTTGCATAAACTTTATAATCCCCCGCATCTTGTCCTGTAATATGCGCTTTGGGAACATCTGAAACTTCCCAAAAAACCGGATGTGGAACAACGATAAAATTTTCAGGAGTAATTGTAGCGGGATTTAGGCTAAGCATATCAATCGCCATTGGTTTGACTGTTTCGCGGATATCTTTTATCAGCCAATTTTCCATTTGATCGGTAGAAGGTCTTTTTGCATACTTCTGTTTTTGAGAGAAATAAGGTGTAAACCATCTAAAAGTGTAAAAAAAAGCAACAACCACCAATAAAGTAGCAAATAAATATGTCATTAAAACTTTTTCAAAATACAGGATGACAAAAATTGCTAAACCCATAAACAAATAAGCCATAAAAACACTTCCGGCAAAAAATGAAGGAAACTTAACCTTATTGACGAAAAAATAATTTTTCATCAACATCGTCTTCATTTCAGGCGTTATTTCAACAATATCTTCTTGGTGTGCGTCTGCCATTAATTAAGTTTAAAGTATATAAAGTTAAAAGTTGAAAGTATTGCTTTTTTGCAACAATCAAATAAAAACACAGGTTAAATTTATATTTCCCTGATTATTTGAACTATAAACAGTTAACTTCAAACACCAAATTATTAAATATTTGGATTACTTTGCAAATTTATATTATTTTATTTTTGATTACAAAATTCTTTGAAACTTTTATTATATAGTTCCAAATCAGAACATTATTAACATATACTTCCAAATCCCAAGTTTTTCAAAATTATCACAAAAAAAACCTTCCGGTTTTATTTCCCGAAAGGTTATTTATAAAATTTCTATATTTAATTCGTAATATGCGACAAAACATACATATCAAAAGCTGTTCTGAGTAAAATTTCTTCCTGAACTTTTTTAATATGAAAATCTAAAACTTTGAAATTTTCATCAAAATCAACCTGAACTTTTTCATTTTCATAAGAAATAAATCCGTCCCCTACTTTCAAACGATGTGTATTAAAACCGTCTTTGTATTTTACCAGCTTAACCTCATCATTGTTTTCTATAAAATATCCGAATGGACTTTGACTGAAACTGTCTTTTGTTAAATGTACTTTTGGTTTATCCAAATATGGTTTGCCGCTTGTTGGACAAAATGTAGCGCAATTTCCGCACTCATTGCACCAATCCGCAATATTGTATGTCTGGCGATTTTGAGTTATTTCCATTTTTTGGTCGAAAACCAAAGTTTGTCGCTGTCCTATAATTGTTATTTTTTCCAAGTTAACACACAAAGGTTCAACATTATACGACTGATTTGCAAGATTTGGACATACGCTCACACAAACATCGCAAATTTCATCACACAACAAACATCTGTCTGCTTCGGCTTTTGCTTGTTCTGCTGTATAAGTTTTAGAAATTAACTTAAAATTATCACGCTCAGACAAAGGTGTTTCTTCTTGTAAAACAGGTTCTATTCTGGTTGCTTTTTTAACTTTTAATTCAGCAACAGAAACTTCTTTTTTGAACTTAAATTTTTCCGGTTCAAAATCCGGATTTTTCCGTTTTATTATTTCATAAGCTGTTTTTTTACCATCAGAAATCGCTTTAATTGCAGAAGCAGCACCTCTAACAGCATCGCCGCCAATAAAAATATTATCGAATCGAGTAAAAGGAATTTCACGTTTTCTGTAATCTTTTTCGTGCAAAAACATAAAATCATTTTCTTGCCCAAGAGCAGGGATTACAGCATCTATTTCCATTTCAAATGAACTCCCGGGGATATTTACAGGCCTTGGACGGCCTCCATTTTCGTCCCGAACTAACTGGGTTCTGATAAGTTTCAATCCGGTCACTTTTCTTCCGTCAGTAATTACTTCTTCGGGGTCAACAAGCTCAATAATTTTAACACCTTCCTCTACCGTTTCTAACATTTCTTTGTAATCAGCCGGCATAAATTCTTTTGTTCGTCTGTAAAAAATATAAACTTCGCCGTCTTTGCCTACTAATCTTTTTGCAATTCTGGCAGCGTCCATTGCAGTATTTCCGCCACCAACTATTGCAACTTTTTTTCCGATGTCTTTTGCATAACCATTTCTAATTTTATAGAAAAATCTGATAGGATCGTAAACTCCCGGTATTTCAAAATCAAAAGTATTTATTTTAAGAGAAGCCTGTGCGCCCGGAGCAACAAAAATATACTCAAAATTTTCTTTTAATTTTTCAAATTTCTGAAAATCAACATCAAATTCATAATTTATTTTTACTCCTAATTCCGTAATATGTTTTATGTCAATATCAATTTGTTCGTCAGGTAATCTAAAAGTAGGCAAAGCGTTTGATAACATTCCGCCGGATTTTTCATTTCTTTCAAAAATCTCTACTTCAAAACCATGAATTAATAAATAATAAGCTGCACTTAATCCTCCGGGACCGGCACCAATAATGGCAACCTTTGCTTTGTTTGGTAAATCTTGAACATGTGGTTTAATATAAGTAGCTGTTTCTGAAATAAACCGTTTTACATCTCTGATATTAACTGAACTATCGTAATTTATACGTGTACATTTCTGCTGACAAATATGGTCACAAATATAACCAGTTACTGTTGGGAACGGATTATCGTCCAAAACAGTTTTTAAGGCTTTTTCGGCGTTCCCAATTTGTGTAAAAAACATGTATTGAGGGACATTCTGATTTGTAGGACAAGTAGTCATACAAGGCGCAGAAATACAATCAAATTTATCTAATGCTTTATTCGTTTTTATTGATGGTAACTTATAACCTTCTCTCTTATACAGACTGCTAATCAGTACTTTATCTGCATAAACGTGAAGATTTTCAAGAGCATTCAATTTGAAATTATCAAACTTATTTCCTGCTTTTTGATTGATATATTCAGCGGTTGTTTTTGCTCCTTTTGCTTCTTTTCTTAAATTATCAACATATTGATGCAAACGACCGTATCCACCGGGTTTTAATAAATCCGTAGAAACAGTTATTGGTTTCAATCCACAAGAAACTACATCGGCAATATTAAAAGCATCGGCACCACCTGAAAATGAGATTGGCAATTCTCCGATAAAATCAGATTGAATTTTTTTTGCAAGATTTATTGAAATTGGATGAAGAGCTTTGCCGCTCATGTACATCATTGCGTTTTCTTTGCCAAAAACATCTTTATTATTTGTGCTCTCAAGTGTATTTGTAAGTTTAATGCCAAAAAACACTTCATTTTGTTTCGCTAATTCAGATAATCTGGTGATAATTCCTAGCGCATCTTCGTATTTCAAGTCGTGTTCAAAAGCAGCAAACGGCACATTAGTTTTAAAACCGCTGTTTCTTAAAATTTCGTGAACTTTTTCGCTTCCTAAAAGTGTAGGATTTAGCTTTATAGTTGTGTTTAATTTTCTTTCTTTAATTAAATAATTTGCAATTTGTTCCACTTCTTCGGGTGGACAACCGTGCATAGTTGATAATGTTATATTATCAGAAATTTGAGCCGGAATATTCAAATTTTTCACATTTGGGTAAATATTTTCAATTTCAGCAATTTTATTATTCAATTCTGCGGTTGCGTCATTCATTTTGTTGAAAAACCATTGAACATTTGGCTTCATAATTCCTTGTAAATCGTATCCAACACTCATGTTGAATATTGTTCCAATATTGTTATAGCCCAGTTTATCTTTTAGAATATGAATAATAATCCATGCATTAAGATATTCGTCGAACGCTTTGTTGATTTTTAATTCTTGCGACCATTCGCAATTGTAGCCTTCATCTTGCATGTCGATACAAGGTTTAGAAACTTCTAATTCATCGAGAGTTTGAACTGTTTTCAGCTCAATAAATCTTGCTCCTACTAACCATGAAATCACAATGTTTTGGGCTAGTTGAGTTTGGGGACCGGCAGCAACTCCAATAGGATTATCAAGTTTTTTTCCAAGATATTCAAGATTAAAAAAGTCATCTTGTTTAGGTTCAAAAAATAATTCTTTGGTTAAACCGAGAACTTCTCCTTTTTCTAACTGCTTTAAAATGAGCGATAATAATTGCCCTAAAGGGGTTGGGTAAAATCTGTCGTTAAAATTCATATCCTTTTTTTAAATAAATATCAAGAAAATTTTTAGTTACTTTGTGTAACCAAAATTACAAATCAATTGTTCGTCAAAAATACCAAAATTATGAATTTTTCTAAACTTTTAACACTGATTATTTTGTTTTTCTTTCAAACTCAATTGTTTTCGCAAGAAAAACAGCTTGTTTACAACCCGGAAGCTGACGCAAAAAAAGACATTGAAAACGCTGTTATCAGAGCAAAAGCTGAAAATAAACACGTTTTTATTCAAGTTGGTGGAAATTGGTGTCCATGGTGCGTAAAAATGCACAACTTTTACACAACTGATTCTCTTATTGACTCGATAATGACTGCTGATTATGTTTCAATTTTACTTAATTACAGTCGTGAAAACAGAAACTCTGACATTTTAGCTAATTACAAATATCCACAACGCTTTGGGTTTCCTGTAATACTAATTCTTGACGAAAACGGTGAGCTGTTGCACACTCAAAACACTGTTTATCTTGAAGAAGATGAAGGTTATAATAAAAAAGTTTTTATCGATTTTTTGAAAGCCTGGAATATGGCTGCACTTAATCCGGAAAACTACAAATAAAATATTCATTACGTAAATCGGTCAATGTGTAAATCGGCGAATAATTTAATAAATCAATAAAATATTAACAAATTTTCCGATTGAAATATTTACAAATTGATTAATATATACATATTCACCGATTGAAATATTTACATATTGAAAAAGATTTACAAATTGATTAAAAAAAATATTATGAGAAAATACACAAACTCAGGTCACAAAGAAAAATTCAGCAAAATTGGAACTAGTAAACCTGCCAGAAATGTATCTGCCGGAATAAAAATAAGTGTTCTTTTCGGCGGTGTTCTTGTTTTTATAGGTATTACATTTACTCTTGTTGGAATAGGTACTCTTATACCGTTTGCAATGATGGTAGATTTTTCGGACTTAAAATTTTCCGATAAAGATCCTGTTACTAATTGTGAAATAACCGATGTTCGAGGCACCAACTCATATTCTAATGATATTCAGGTTTTTGAATACAATTATGAGTTTTATGCCGAAGGAAAAAAAATTACAGGAAAAAGTTTTCAACCCGGAAATCATGAAATTTATGATCCTCATGTTCAATATCTAAAAGACAACCCCGAAACCTCTAGACTTGTAGGAATGAATAATGGGGCATTTCCTGTTTGGGTTTTGTTATTTCTGCTTATTTTTCCGGCTGTTGGAATTTTAATGCTTGTTTTTGGCATGAAAAAACGCATATTATACTTGAAAATTTTAAATGTTGGCAAAGTAACTTTCGGAACATTCAACAGAATGGAAGCTACCGGAGCAAGTGTTAACGACAACAGAGTCTATAAAATGTTTTTCGACTTTGTGGCAGATGATGGAAAAGCTTACTTTGCAGTTGGCGAAACTTACCAAACGTATAAACTACAAGACGAAACTTACGAACCATTAATTTACAATCCTGCAAATCCAAACGAGGCTGTTATGATTGATTCTTTACCTGCATCGGTCAGAAAAGTACTTTCAAATGATATTGCATTGGCTAATACTAAATTTAACGACTCTCAGGAAAGAGTTTTCTAGAACAAACTTTTTTTTCAAAATAATTCGGAATCTTTATTCAATGTCGTTTAGTTAAGCACTCAAAAAATGTCCCAGCGGGACTACCTGTTTGTAAGTTCCGACGTAAGTCGGAACTAAAAG
>JAFGUD010000499.1 GCA_016938685.1 Bacteroidales bacterium
AATAAATTAACAATAGCCTGAATAGAATAGTAAGTAATATTAATAAAAGGATTGGCTCTTATCTAAATAATGGTTGATTTTTAATGTTATTTCATTAAATATGAGACCTTTGCAAAATAATACTACAATAAGGTAATAAAGTTTTTAGTCTATCTATAATTCTGGCTACTAAGGTTTTAAATTTGAGAATAAGGTTTTTTTGATGACTATTAAAACCTTATTTATTAAAATAAACCTTAGTAGAATATTATAAACCATTGTTATAGACCTTATTACCTTATTTTTGTAAAAACCAACCCTTTCTTAGATTAGCATCAGTTCAGCGAATAAATATTTCAAATGTTAAATGTACAAGCAATTTCGTTAAAGCATAGGAATGCCTGATGGTGGTTATTCCACCAGCTTAATATTTCCCCAATTTTATTTATCTTCTTGTTTATTAATATTTAATTTTTAATGCCAGGTTCGGGAATGGCAGGTTTCCACAACGGTTCTCATACCGTATGCACAAGATTATCCAGGTTGGTAAGGCACATTAATTGGATCATGAAAAGGAACCATAGTAAGAAAACCAATTAATTTCTTCCATAAATCCACTATTGTTTGCTTTGAGTGTTCCCTGATAATCTGAATGACCTCCTTTTTATGTTCGACCAATTGGTTTATCATATGCGCTATTTGCAGGATAAGGTAATAGTTTTGCATTGCAGTGAAAGAATCCCTGGAATACTTATGTTCCAAATTATATCCTAAATTCTTTTGCGAATTGAAACCTTCATTTTCAATCTTCCAGCGTAGACGACCACTATTGGCAGTCTCAAGAACATTTTTGTTAGTCAGGTGAATATTTGTAATGTACACAAACCTTTGGATATCAAAATGATTGTCGTTTGTGTAAAGGATTGACTCCTTACATTCCACCCAAGAATAATAATGTCCTGAATATTCAATTTCATTAAGATAAGCATACTCCAGTGTTGTCCTTGTGTACTTACTTGCCTGGTAAACAATTTGTTGCTTTGCTGTTTCCTTTAAAAGGCCAACTTCTGTTTGAAAGGTTTTCAGGTTCCCGTCCTTTAAGGTAATAATAAAGCTCCAGCCATTTTTGGAACAAATATCAAACACCGTATTATTTGGATAAAGCCCATCGGCCAATATGCAAATGGGCAGTCTTGGAAAATGTTTTTTTATTTTTAAAGCCAGTCTGGCAAAGGCTTTTTGTTCACAATCCTGCTTTTCAAAATCAATACCTGGTGTGTTTTCAATAAATTCTGATGCCAACGAAATGCAAAGCCCTGTACTGGTGACTATTTTCGCTTCAAGAACATAGTGGAACCAGGTGGTCAAACCATTTTTTGATGTTTTGGTAAGGCAGTGGTCACAGTGCTTTTTATTGAAAGTTGCCATACCCGTAGCGTCAACAGCTACCAAATAGAACTTGCCTAAAAACCTGAACTTGCGCAAGATTTTTTGTTCAATTAGTCCGCTGACCAGGGTCGCTTTCAATGACTCAATTTCATCAGGATTTAACTTACAGAGCACTTCATCAAAAGCATCGCCATGAGGGAGATTGAACCCAAAATGTTTTAAAAAGTTATTCCTAAAACATTCTTCACGCCGATCATTGTTGTATGAATTGCGTGAAGTTTCTTTAAAAATGAACATGAATAAGGCCCCCGTAATTAGCTCGGCCATAGAATACTCCCGGCGTTTCCTGCTGTCAGTAAGGCAGTTAAACTTCGTGAAAATCCCAGGGAAATGGGTGTTGATAACTTTTCTGATTTGGGATAGGATAATTTTTCCTTTTTCAGCCGCTGTTGTGTTTTTACATGGTTCTCTCAATGTAAAAACTTTCTGAAAAAAAAGCAAAAAAACATGTCAAATATTTGAATATCAAATAAATAAAATGTATTTTTGCTTTAATGAAAAAGCCATAAGTTCACTCATCACCCCTTATGGCAAAAAAAAGAATAAAATGAGAGAACATTAAGCTGAATATCAGCCTTATACGGGGCTAAAGCCCCATTTACCCTCAAATACAAAAATAGCCGGAAAAAAACTTTTTCAAGAATCTGTAACTGTTTAGTTTTCAACATCGCTTTTTTTGAGATGAATTGCTGTTATTATCAGCGAATATTTTAATATTTGAAATTTTTGAACAATCAATCGAAATATTTTTGACAAGTGCAAT
>JAFGUD010000500.1 GCA_016938685.1 Bacteroidales bacterium
GCAAGCCAAAAACGCTTAAAAAGTTCAAATTATACGGGGTATAGCGCAGTCCGGTTAGCGCATTCCGATGTGAAATCGGAAGAGTCGTAAGCCAAAAACGCTTAAATAATTCAAATTATTCGGGGTATAGCGCAGTCCGGTTAGCGCATCTGCTTTGGGAGCAGAGGGTCGCAGGTTCGAATCCTGCTACCCCGACACTGATAATCAAGCCTTTACGGAAATGTAAGGGCTTTTTTTATTTGGGCATTTACATACAATTTACATACATTTTGAAAGTTTTTGAAAAATTGACAACATTTAGAATCATTCTAAACACAAATACACAATCAATTTTCCTTCTTGGGAGGAACATGAAAATGATTTAATTTCACTAAAAAAATTAATATAAAACCCGAACATCCATACTGGTATTTTATTTTTGAATGGATATTCAATATTATCGGCTGCTATAAAAGAATTTTCAGTTCCGACAATCTGTTTTTTAGTTTTGTTTTTCCATGATTTTGAAGATTGTATTCGACAAAAACAGTTAAATTTTGCATAACCCAATCGACAAAATAAGTTTTTTTTAAAGAATTTTTGAGTTATCGAGTTAACCAGTCGTTTTTTCTAAAATCCAACTTCTTACGCCAGTTATAAAATAAAAAGGGAATATTTAATCAATCTCAAATATAAAAAACTCTTCCCTAGCCCATTCCCAAGCCTCAAAATTGTCAAAATCTACAGAGAATTTGCCATTTTCGTCTTTTATTGAATTTGCCAATTCTTCGTACATCGCATTTACAGTTGTATAATGTTTAACCAATGAATAGAAGATATTTTTCTTTTCTAGATTGATGAGTTTTTGTATAACGTTAATTCTTTTTGAGTCATCTAAATTTTCAATATCAATAAATGGGAAATGATTACTTCCGGCTAGGTATATTAAAACTACATCGTCCCATTTATAAACAAGATTTTTTATTAAATTGGTATAATCAATTCCTGTTTTATCCAGCTCTGCAACATAAGTAAATTCTTTGTAAATTACAGCTAAGGTTATGTTTGTTATCCATAAATTATGCTCTCTAAATTTGCTAATTTTAGAATTTGTATAAACATCGGTCAAAATAAACCACATTTTTTGCCCCCAAATAATAGCGTTTTCTTTGGTTACTTTTATTAAGTCGAACGGTTTTTCGTTGAATTTCATAGATAAATTGTTTAAATGTTCGTAATTTATAATTTGGCTAGTATTGAGCTAAATATCTTTCAATGCATTTTCAACAAAATAATGTAAATTTTGTCAACACACGACATTTTTAAGGTTTTTATTGATAAAATTTGACAACTTTAATAATTTTAAATATTCATGATTTAGTCGAAAGAGACAAACCTAACTTATGACAGTTTTAATCCTGAAAAGCAAAAGTAGCTATAAGGTATGCCAAGATGGATTCTTTTTTTTCAATTGCTTGGTTTAGACTCAGCATTTATTATTAGTTATTATTGATTAGTAAGACCAATTTATGTTATTTATTTTTTCTTTTAATTCTTGTATCCGTTTAATTAGGTCATTAAAAGAGGGAGAATCTCCATAAATCATTTCTTCCTGCATGGTTTTATAGTCTCTTTCCCAAGCCAATAATATTTTTTCAGGAGGAATAGGGTTTAATGTTTGTGGTAGATGTAAATTATAATCAACACCGCTAATTTTTGTATAGATTTTGCGATGTTTAATTATTTCAAGATACAACTCTTTGCGGGAAAGGGCTATATCATCATATCCTAACAACATAAGTCTATAAATATCGTATAAGTGCCTGCTTAATCGATTTACTCTAATATTTTTCAATGGTTTTTGAAACTCTTCATGCAATAAGAATGTTTTTTCCAAGAATGTTCTCTCCGGGTTAGCACTTGCAATTTCTATCGGGAGATCTGTAAATATTTTTTCTGAAAAATACTCTCCTACTAATGATGAAAATTGCCTGTTTGTATATGGTTCTTGCAAGGAACGGCTTCCAATTTCCAACTTTAAACGAGGTAATGTATATTCAGATAAATTAGTATGACTTTTATATATAACAGAAATTTGAACAGGTTCAAGGTTCTCTCCTTCTTCTGTGTTTAATTCTATCTGTACATCTTCATAACCTGCTTGAAAAAAAATTTTCTGTAATTCAGATATAAATGCTTCACTAATATATTTTCGGGTAGCCGAACGTAATTTCT
This sequence comes from Bacteroidales bacterium, assembly GCA_016938685.1. GTDB lineage: Bacteria > Bacteroidota > Bacteroidia > Bacteroidales > JAFGUD01 > JAFGUD01. The sequence continues at coordinate 2,215 of JAFGUD010000500.1, forward strand.
TAACCTGCTTTACGGTTTTACATTCTTCAATTCCTAAAACTTTTTTATCAATTACTAAATCAATATCTTCAGAAAAACGTTCTATAATATTCCACGATTTACTTAATGATGTGCCACCTTTAAAAACAATATATTGCCCCACAGACATTTTGCTAATTAAATCTAATGTTTGCACAACCCACCAGTCTTTTTCAACAGCGGCAGGATGAATATTCAGCTTAACTCCTATTTGTTGAAAAATTGTTCTTTTTTGATCAGATTCCAGTTTGTAAAAATCAATTGCTGCCATATTATAATGCTTTTTTCATTATGACTCTTATCCATTCGGGAGCCAATTTTATATCGTGTTGTAATCTTGTTTTTTCTTCTTTTTTTAATACTTCAAGGATTTTATTTATTTCCCATTCTTTAACATTATTTTTACCTATTTCTTTTAGAGCTTGTATAACCAAACTACTTATCTTTCCGATTGTTGCCAAATTTTTTGGAGAAGTTTTTTTAAATATAATTGTTCTGTTATCAATTTTAATTTTACGAGCAGCTCCGTCAGTAAGAAATACAGCATTCATAGGTATTTGCGTTGATAACCCTATGGCATTTAAAGCATAACTACCGGTTGGAATAATACGAGCCTTGTCTCTTTTAGCTATTGCTCCGGCTATTTCTTCGTTTGTTGGCAAAAGTTCACCTACAAGGTTGCTTGTTTTTGGTCTGGCATAAATACCACGCGCTACTCGTTTTATTTCTCCTTTTTCAACTAACCTTTCCAATGCTTTGTTTACTGCTTTTTGATTTCCAAACGTAACAAAATCTTCTGTAAAAAAAAGCGAACCCCTTCCGGCTTTTTTTATTTTGTTAATTATCTTATTTTCAATGGTTAAGCTCATTTTATGCGCGTTATTATGTCGCAAATATAGTAAACTTTTACGACAAAAAAATAATTTTTCATAGATTATTAATTAGAACTTCCTGTTCTTTCATTGGACTGAGAGAGTAAGTCTTAATCCTTGTTGTGTTGGTAGTTATTCTTTGACGAAAGGAAATCAAAAATTAAAGCGGTGTCGCAACCACGAAGTGCTCACGAACTCCTTATAAAATCACACAATTTGTGAGTAAATTACTCAGCC
>JAFGUD010000501.1 GCA_016938685.1 Bacteroidales bacterium
AAAATCAGGTCGCCGTCCTCGTATTTTAATTGCAAAATTAGGACAAGACGGACACGACAGAGGCGCAAAAGTTGTTGGAACAGGTTACGCAGACATTGGTTTTGATGTTGACTTAGGTCCTTTATTCCAAACCCCTGCCGAAGCCGCAAAAGATGCCGCTGATAATGATGTTCATTTTTTGGCTGTTTCTTCGCTTGCTGCGGGTCATAAAACGCTTATTCCACAAGTAATTGAAGAGTTGAAAAAACTTGGAAGAGAAGATATTTTAGTTGTAGCCGGAGGTGTTATTCCTGCTCAGGACTATGATTTCTTGTACAATGCTGGAGTTGTGGCTATTTTTGGCCCCGGCTCTTCGATACCAAAAGGAGCTGCCGACTTGGCGGATATTCTTATTCAGTTAATCAGTTAACCAGTTAGCTAGTAGCCAGTTAACCAGTTTGCCAGTAGCCAGTTAACCAGTAGCCAGTTAACCAGTAACCAGTTTGCCAGTTAACCAGTGAGCCAGTAAATAGTAAAAACCTCCCAATTTTTTTGATGAAATTGGGAGGTTTTTAGTTTTATTGTTATAAAAGCTTATCTATCATTTCGGGATTTCTGCTGGAACTTAAAACAACAAAAAAAAGCAAAAAGTTCTCAAAAGTCGAACTTTTTCTTGCTTTTTAAAAATTCTTAACGTAACTTTGCAAAAAGAAATTTTAGGGGCTTTTAAATGATACTAACTTTTAAACATAAAACTATGTATTAATGAAAATTTACAATTTGGAAGTTTTGGATAACTTCAAAAAGAAACATGCACAATCAAGAAAAAAATTAGACTTATGGAAATGCAGAATAGAAGAAAATGAATATAAAACACCAAATGAACTAGCTGATTTTTTTAAATATAGTAATTTATCAGAAGGTTTAGTCGTTTTTAAGGATAATAATGATTACAGGATTGTTGCTTGTTTAAATTACGAGAGACAAAGTTTGTTTATCAAAGAAATTTTAACTCACGAAACATACAATGAAGTTAAACTCAAAGAAAAATATAATTGTTTGATAATATGCCACACAAAATCATAAATACCAAAGAAGAATACCACATAGCATTAGCCAGACTTGAAGAAGTTTTTATGGCTAAAAAAGGAACTTCGGAATACGAAAAGGCTGAATTTTTGGAGCTTTTAATCAAAGACTACGAAGAAAGAAATTTCAAATTTGAGGCTCCTAATCCAATAGAAGCTATAAAAATACGACTTGCTGAAAAAGAATTGAAACAGGCTGATTTAGTTGGAATTATTGGTGTAAAAAGCATGGTTTCAGAAGTTCTGAACCGAAAAAGAAAGCTGAATCTTGAAATGATTCGTAAACTGCACATTTTTTTAGATATTCCAATTGGAATTCTAGTTCAGGATTATCCTTTACAAAGTAATAAAGTATTAGCATAAATTTAAAAACCTTTCGTTTTTTTTGATGAAATTGAGAGGGTTTTTTTATATTTGCTAGAAATTATTTTAAATAAATTGCTTTGAAAAACAAAGGTTTAAAAATTGCCGGACTAATAATTTTAGTTCTTTTGGTGGGCTTTTTTATTGGCCCTCGTGAAAAGGCTCCTAAATTATCTGCTGAAATAGTTGATACTTTGCCTGCTGAGTTAAAAACTCTTGAAAAATTTATTTCAGACAGAGAAAATTCTATAAAAACATTAAAGTCGGATAATGAATCCCGTATTATTTGGGCAAATCCCGACTCAATCCACAAAACCAAATATTGCTTTGTGTATTTACACGGTTTTACTGCTTCTCCCATTGAAGGAAATGGACTTTCCTCTGTGCTAAGCGAAAAATATAATGCAAATATTTACTTGCCTAGATTGCAAGCTCACGGAACAGAAAGTGATGAAAATATGCTTGATTTTAATATTGAAAAATATTGGAAATCGGCGCAGGAATCTTATCTTATAGGAAAAAAGCTAGGAGAAAAAGTAATTCTTCTTGGCACTTCAACCGGCGGAAGTCTAGCTCTTATGATTGCTGCGGAATATTCTGATATTGAGGCAATAATGCTTTATTCTCCAAATATTGATTTGTACGATAATAAATCGTTTATTCTTGCAATGCCCTGGGGTCTGCAGATTACCAGACTTTTTTACGGTGGTAAATACCGTTCCTGGGATGCAAATGAAGAACAAGATAAATATTGGCAACATTATTATCGCTTAGAAGCTCTTGTGAAGTTAAAAGTCATGCTAAAATCTTACATGACAAAAGAGCTTTTTACTAGAGTTACCCAACCTGTTTTTCTGGGCTATTATTATGAAAACGATGAAAACCAAGACCACGTAGTTTCAGTTCCTGCAATGTTGGAAATGTTTGATGAATTAGGAACTCCGGCGGATAAAAAAGTAAAAGTTGCATTCCCAAAAGCCGGCGAACACGTTTTAACTTGGTTATATTCAGCTAAAAGCATCGACGAAGTCAGAAACGAAACTTTTAATTTTCTTGACAAAATAGTAATGCCAACTAACTAACGACTAACTTTTTTGTTATCCTTAAAATACTCTAAACTTCCGGTAATAGAACTATTAACAGCTCTAATATCTGTTGTTTTATTTGTATTTATTGATTTTACCTGAACTCCTGTTTTGTTATCTGCAGATGAATTTGGATATTCATTCATATAGATTGTATATTGATAATCAACATTTATAAAATATATGTGCAAAAGATAATCATTGTCGGTTTTGTACGATTCAAAATAAAACTTTTCCCAACTTGTATTATCAACAATTTCAGGAAATCGAAACTCAACTTTATCCGGTTTTCCGAATCTGTAAATCAAGTAATTTTCTTCAGAATCTGTTAACAGAGATAATACTTTTCCACTTTCGGTTTTGAATGAAAAAAGAACAGTTTGTTCGGGCGAGGCAAGATATTCATTGAGATTATCACCAGAAAGAAAAAATTCTTGTACTTCTGATGTTGGTTCTTTGATATTTGTTGAATTGTCTTCAATAACTGAAAACTCTTGGTAAACAGGAACATCATTTTCTTGTGTAGTTACTGTGTTATTTTCTTCGGAAACATCACAACCGAACATTTGCAAAAGCAAAAATGTAATAAAAATCAATTTCTTCATAATCTTAAAATTTAAAGTAAGCTTTACAAAGAATATAAAAAAAGATAAAACAAAAAAATATTTGCAAAAAAAAACTCCAATTTGATTGGAGTTTTTTGTTATTTCTTTTTGCTCACTAAATTTATCAAAAAAAGTAATAATATTGAACCTAAAACAGCTGTAATAAAACTGCCCATGTGTATTCCCAATATTCTGGAAATAAATCCTCCGAGCAAAGAACCGAGTATCGCAATTACAATGTTTCCCAGAAAACCGAAACCTTTTCCTTTCATTAATAAACCTGCTATCCAGCCAATTAAAGCACCAATTAACAAATACATTAAAATTACAAAAAAGGTTATTGTTACGCCAAATAGTACCATAGTCTAATAATTTAAAATTTTAATAAAAAGGTCTAAAACCTATAATTTTTCTTACTTCGTTGATAGTTTTACTACCACTTTCAATTGCTTTTTCTTTACCCATTTTCATAACTTTGTTCAAATAATCGGTATCATTGTAAATATCCATTATTCTTTCTCTAACAGGTGTGGTAAAAGCAATAACATCTTCTGCAAGTTGTTTTTTCAGGTCTCCATAACGAATTTCGCAACTATTATATTTATCGTTGAAAAAATCAATTGTATCTTTTGCAGAAACAAGTTTCATCAGCGAGAATAAATTTTCAATTACTTCGGGTTTTGTCTGATTTTTTTCTACTGGTCCAGCATCTGTAACAGCTTTCATTACTTTTTTGCGAATATCTTTCGGGTCGTCAATAAGACTAATTGCATTACCTTCCGATTTTCCCATTTTACCGCTTCCGTCAAGTCCCGGAACTTTAACAAGGTTTTCGCCAAAATTATAAGCATCGGGAATATTAAAAAAATCAACACCGTAAATTTGGTTAAATCTCTTTGCGAATTTTTTTGTCATTTCAAGGTGTTGTTCCTGATCTTTTCCAACAGGCACTTTGTGAGCATTATGAATTAAAATATCGGCAGCCATAAGTACAGCGTAGGTAAGAAGACCTGCGTTTACATTTTCAGGCTGCTTGCGAATTTTTTCCTTAAAAGTTGTAGTTCTTTCCAATTCGCCAACATAAGCGTTCATACCCAAAAGCAAATATAGTTCAGCTACTTGTGGCATATCGCTTTGTATGTATATTGTAGATTTTTCGGGATCCAGACCGCAAGCTAAATATTCACTAAGAACTTTTCTTACATTTTCCTGTAAATCTTCAGGTTTAGGGTGAGTTGTAAGAGAGTGATAATCAGCAATAAAGAAGAAACAATTGTTGTCTTCCTGCATTTTAATAAAATTTTTCACAGCACCAAAGTAATTACCAAGGTGCAAGTTTCCGGTAGGTCTAATTCCGCTAAGTACAGTTTGCATTCTTTTAGAAATTTTCGTCGTCAACGTCTTTAATTACGTTAGAATTATTATTTGAATTTGAATTGTTTGTGTTGTTATTGTTAGAGTTAGGAAAAATAATTCCATTATTTTGAGGACCTGTTGGATAATTAATCGGTCCGTTTTCGTGTTTATCCATTTTAATTAATTTGAATGTTTTTGTCATTACCCATGCACTAGCATTCAAAAAATGACTTTCTTTTTCTCTTTGAGGAAGAAAATTGCCGTTTTTATCAAGATTAAGAATAACCACAGAATAAATTCCAATAATTAGGAAAAATTTAACAACTCCAAGAGCAGCTCCAATGCTTCTTTCAGCTATATCAAGATGATTATCCGAAGTTCTTTTTTTAACAGCTTTTAATACGTAATGAGAAAACCAAATAGCGCCAATAAAAGAAACACCAAGAACAATTGAGCCAAAAATATGTGGAACAATTGATCCTTGATTCATAAAATAGGTATAAACTATTTTTGTAATTATTCCTGCAATAATAAAACCAGCGGCAAGCGCAAACAAAGATAAACCAACAACAATAGCACCAACTTTGTAGCCTCTATAACCACCCCAAACCAGCAAGCCAAAAATCACTAATCCGAATAGTGAAAAGTTTAAATTTACGTTAAAGGTTAAATCCATGTTTTTTAATGTGTTACAAAAATAACAAATTTTATTGAAAAATTATTTTTTGTAGTTTATTTTGTAAACTAGGCAACTCTTCTTTGATTATGCTATAGATAGTATCATGATCTAAACTATGGTAATCACTTATGATTTGGCTTTCGTAATCAGTAAATTTTTCCCAATTAATAATATTATTTTTTTCCTTAATATCATTATGCAATTTTCCCTCTATCTCTTTTATTAAAAGCAAATTTGAAATTAAATTATCATATATAAGTGTCTTTTTAATATCATCAACACAACTTATTTTATCCGCAATCGCCAAACATTTTACTGTTGCCGAAAGCATTTGTTTCAATAATTCTATTTGATTATCCATAAATAAAAGAGGTATTTACAAGGTTTACAGTACTAAAAACGAAATACAATATAAGTAAGTTACATTTATTTTAATTTTAAACCAAGTTCGTCTAATTGTGTATTACTGATGGTTCCGGGACTTTCAAGCATAACATCTTTTCCGGAATTATTTTTAGGAAATGCAATAACATCTTTTATCGAATCTGAATCATTAAACATTGCTGTCCAACGGTCAAACCCATAAGCTATTCCACCATGAGGCGGCGCTCCGTATTTAAAAGCATTCATTAAAAATCCGAATTGTTCTTGTGCTTCTTCGTCAGAAAATCCCAAGGTTTTGAACATTTTACTTTGTAGCTCACTGTCGTGAATACGAATTGAACCTCCGCCAAGTTCTACTCCGTTTACAACAAAGTCATAAGCATTCGCTCTTACTTTTCCTGGATCTGAGTCTAATAATTCAATATCATCAGGTTTTGGCGATGTAAAAGGATGATGCATTGCATAAAAACGTTTAGTTTCTTCGTCCCATTCCAAAAGTGGAAAATCAACAACCCATAAAGGTGCAAATTTACTGTTGTCAAAAAGTTCAAGTTGTCTGGCTAACTCTAAACGAAGTTCTCCAAGAATTTTAAGCGATTTTTCTTTTGAACCTGAAACGACAAAAAGAATGTCATTTGGTTGTGCATTAAAAGAATCTGCCCATTTTTTTAGATCTTCTTCGTTGAAAAACTTATCTACTGACGATTTTAATGTTCCGTCTTCATTAAAACGTAGCCAAATTAAACCTTGTGCTCCTATTTGAGGTCTTTTTACATAATCAGTTAACTTATCAATTTGTTTGCGGGTAAATTTATCAGAAATATTTTTCGCACAAATACCACCAATAAATTCTGCGTCATCAAATATTTTGAAATCTTTGCCTTTGCCAAGATTTGTAATATTGTTTATTTCCATCCCAAAACGCAAATCAGGTTTATCTGACCCATATTTTTCCATTGCTTCGGCATAAGGCATTCTGATAAATGGTTCGTTAAATTCTACATTTTTGAAAACTTTAAACATGTGTTTTGCCAAACCTTCAAAAGTATTTAGTATATCTTCTTGTTCAACAAAAGACATTTCACAGTCTATTTGAGTAAATTCAGGTTGACGGTCTGCTCGTAAATCTTCATCTCTAAAACATTTTACTATTTGATAATAACGGTCATATCCGGCAACCATCAAAAGTTGTTTCATTGTTTGAGGAGATTGAGGAAGAGCATAAAAACTTCCGTGATGCAAACGTGAAGGAACAACAAAATCTCTTGCTCCTTCGGGCGTAGATTTTATCAAAACCGGTGTTTCAACATCAATAAAACCTTGTTTATCAAGATAATTACGTACTTCGATAGACATTTTGTAACGCAACATTAAAGCTTGTTGATTTGGATTTCTTCTAAGATCAAGATAACGATATTTCATTAAAATTTCCTCTCCGCCGTCAGTTTTGTCTTCGATTGTAAAAGGAGGAACATCAGATTTATTGAGCACTTTAAGTTCTTCTACATTGATTTCAATTTCTCCGGTAGGAATTCTTTTGTTTTTACTGTAACGTTCTGTTACTAATCCTGTTACCTGAATAACATATTCACGACCTAATTTTCGGGCATCTTCAGTAAGTTTGCTGTTGGTTTCCATGTTAAAAGCAAGTTGAGTTATTCCGTATCTGTCGCGAATATCAATAAAAGTCATTCCGCCAAGATCTCTGTTTTTTTGCACCCAACCGCTTAAAGTTACTGTTTTCCCAACGTTTTCAATTCGTAGTTCGCCGCAAGTATGTGTTCTATACATGTGATTATGTGTTTTTTAGGTATTATATAAAAAAGAATATCTTTGCAAAAATAAAAAAAAATGATATTCAACAAGATATAACTGACATTTTTAGAATTTATAAAACAAAATCGTTAAGTTAGACATCAAAAAAAGTCCCAGCGGGACGACCTGTTTGTAAGTTCTGACGTAAGTCGGAACTAAAAAATAACAGACAATAAAGTGCCGTTAGGTACGTCCCGTTTTTTTCCTTATCTTAACGACATTGATTTATAAGTGTTAAATATTTCTACTTTACAAACCTAAAAAAACATTGTATTTTATTGTTTAATAATGAGTTAACATAATCTCAACGAAAAACCGAATATACAAAGAGACTGCAATAACTCCTGCAGAATTAATCTACTTATAACATAATTTACGTATAATTCTGTTTTTCAGCGACAACCAACACTGTAATACTCCGAAGAATGAGGAGTCTCTAATTCGTTAAAAACCTGTCGCTGTTGGACTCCTC
>JAFGUD010000502.1 GCA_016938685.1 Bacteroidales bacterium
AATGTGTTTATTTCGTTTGCTTTTTCGCACAATGTAAATCAAGGGTAAAATGTTCATTTATTAACGCATCAAAAGTCAATTCCTGCACAATGAAAAAGCAAATGAAATTAAACACAATGATAGCAATATTTATTTATTTTTTTTAGAACTTAAAATTATAGCTAATTGACGGAATTATTGGAAAAAGAGTAAATTTATATAAAGCAACAGGATATTCTACATTTGGGTCAGAAAATTCTGGGGTATCGTGAGCCAAAAATAGAAAATAAGCATTTTGTTGATTATAAACATTATATATTCCGAAAGTCCAAGTTCTTATCCCTCTCTTTTTTTGTTTTTCCCAGTTAAGCGAAATGTCTAATCTATGATACGCAGGCATTCTGTAACTGTTTATTTTGTTAAAAACATAAGTTGTACCTTCAAAATTTAACTCTGAATAGTAATTGGTGTTTTCATCTACAATAGTTCCATAATTACCTGTATTAGCGTTTTCTCCTTCTATTAACTCTACAAAATTTTGTTTAATTACTGATAAACTTAACGGATAACCAGAACCAAACATAAATACTGCATTTAATGATAAATTATCATTAAAATTATACTGAGCTACGAGTTTTAAATTATGCCTGCGGTCGTAGTTGAACGCAAAGGGTTCACCGTTGTTTAAGTCTTCAAATTTACGATAATTTTTCATATAGGTATATGAAATCCAACCTGTAAATTTTCCGGTATTTTTTTCGGCTAAAAATTCTAAACCATAAATTGTTCCTGTACCGTTAGTAACAATTTGTTGTTCCCATGTTGGATTGATTACAGTGTCTGTTATATAAAAATGACGTTTGTAATCAATTAAGTTATTGATTATTTTGTAAAATCCAGAAACTGTTAATTCATATTTTCGATTAAAACTGTGTGAATACCCAATTGAAAATTGATGTGCGTTTTCGGGTTTTGCAATTTCTGTTGCTGGAACCCAAATATCGGCTGGAACAATGGAACTTGACATAGTTAAAATATGCAAATTTTGAAAAGTTTTATCATAGGTTAATGTTAAGTTGTCATTTTTAGTAGGCTTGTATTGAATTTTTATTCTTGGCTGATAATTATACCAAGTTTTTTTATTAAGTACGTA
>JAFGUD010000503.1 GCA_016938685.1 Bacteroidales bacterium
AATTATGAAAGTAATAACTAATTTTTTTTACTTTTGCTGGTACACTTTTAGTGAATAATAGTGGCCACTTTTCTTGAATACTAACAATTATTTTGATAAAATAAAGTGTTGATTTTCAAGAATCCAACTTTTTACTTTAAGAACTTTATAACTTTACAAACTTATAGTAGAAGAAAATGACAATATTTACATTTATATTGTTATCCTGAATTATTCATAAAAATAATGATATTTTTATGAATGTGCCTTAGAATGTGGGCTCTAATTCAGTTAACCCCGACTTAGAACAACTAAAATTTGGGTGTTTGAAAAACACCTGAATTTGTTAGTTGTTCTTAATTCCCGATATATCGGGACAGGCTGTCAGGATTATTTGTGAATAATCCGGGTTAAAAAATTTAATCTAACAAAACGGAAATTTGATTTGAAGTATTTGTTACTATCATTGCAGATAGTGTATGGCTGTTTTTCGTTACAACCTAATAAAAGCAACAGTTCGATTAATATCTAAAATCTATCCTTCACTATTATTTTTCTGGTTAATGAAAAATTTGCTTTCTATTTTTTGTTTTAGGGTAATAATTTCAACACCTAAAATAACTTTTCCGTATTCGGCAAATGATATTTGTCCGCGTTCTTCGGAAACAATAATAGCCAAACTTTCAGATGCTTCGGTTATTCCAATCGCCGCTCTGTGGCGTAATCCCAGATAGTAGGGTAGGTCGGTGCGCTCGCTAAGTGGCAGAACGCATGCTGCGGCAGTAATTTTATCATTCACAATAAACATTGCTCCATCGTGAAGGGGAGAATTTTTAAAAAAAATAGTTTCTAATAATCTGCTGTTAACAGTTGCATCAAGCATTTGTCCGGATTCATAGTAATTTTCAAAAGTATCTTTGTCCGACAAAACAATCAATGCTCCAATTTTGTTGTCTCTCATGTATTCACATGCTGTAAGTATTTCTTTTATAGGAATATTACATTCTTCTTTGCCTCTGATTTTATTTAGAAAACGGTTAATCTTAAAATTTTCCTGACTTTTTGCACCAAGCATAAGCAAAAAACGCCGAACTTCTTGCTGAAAAACAATTAAAATAGCAATAACTCCAACTCCCATTACATGCCCTAAAATTGTGCTAAGTAGCTTCATGTTAAGGGCTTGTACCAGTAGCCAAATAAAGTACGCACCTATAACAACATAGAAAATGTTCAGAGCAGCAGTACCTCTAATTATCACAAAAAATTGATAGAAAAGATATGCTACAATGAAAATATCTATTAAGTCAAAAATACCAAAATGTAAAAATCCAAACATAATCAGTTGTGAGTTGTCGAGTTAATCAGTTAGCCAGTAACCAGTAATCAGTAACCAGCAATCAGTAACCAGTAGTCGAGTTAACCAGTTTATCAGTTAACTAGTTGAAAGTTATTTTGTTAATTGTCTTGTCCTGAAATAGGTTGACCTAAATTTAACAAAAAAAGGAGGTCAAAATGTCAGAACAAAAAAAAGAATTTAGTTTTAAAA
>JAFGUD010000504.1 GCA_016938685.1 Bacteroidales bacterium
AGAATGATAGAATGATAGAATGATAGAATGATAGAATGATAGAATGATAGAATGATAGAATGATAGAATGATAGAATGATAGAATGACAGAATAATTGAATAATTGAATGATAGAATGATAAAATGATAGAATGATTGAAGACTAAAAGAATGAAGACTGAAAGACTGAGGACTGAAGACAAAGGACTGAAGACAAAGGACTGAAAAAAACAAAGGATTGAAAAACTGAAAACTTAATAAAATGGAAATAATAAATATTACATCAAAGAACGAATTATTAGAAAATTTGGCAAAGAATAAAAACAACTACGTTCTGATATACAAAGCCGGCTCGGAACAAAGTGAATGTGCTTATACTAATTTAAAAGCGACTGAAGATATAGACGGAATAAAAGTTTTTGGTGTAAACGTGGCAGAAGTTAGAGATGTTCATACTTATTATTTTGTGACATCTGCTCCTACTCTACTTCATTTTGAAGGCGATAAAATGATTAAGCCTCTAAAAGGTTGCGACAAGCCTGATTTTTACAAATCTTTGTTTCAAAATTCATTATTCGTTGTAGAAAACAACAATTCCGAAAAACCGCAAAAACGAGTAACTGTTTATTCTACTCCAAGTTGTTCTTGGTGTACTAGACTTAAAAATTATTTCGACCAGCATAAAATAAAATACCGAGATATTGATGTTTCTAAGGACACAAAAGCAGCCGAAGAAATGGTCAAAAAAAGCGGTCAGCAAGGTGTTCCTCAAACTGATATTAGCGGACAAATTATTGTTGGATTCGACAAACCTAAAATTGACAGACTTTTGGGAATAAAAAACTAAAGAATTAACAATCAATGGTGTTAAGTTAGACTGTAAAAAAAGTCCCAGCAGGACGACCTGTTTGTAAGTTCCGACGTAAGTCGGAACTAAAAGACAACAAACAATAAAGTGCCGTTAGGTACGTCCCGTTTTTTTCCTTAACGAAACGACATTGAAATAAGAAATAAGAACTAAAGAATGAAAAATTTAGAGCTTAACAATATATTACAATAAAATAACTCAAAAACAAACTAATTAAATCATAAAACATACTAAACATGAAAGAATTACAACCAATTAATCAAAATGTTCTAATTGAACTTAAACAAGAAAAAGAACAAAAAACAGCTTCGGGAATCTATATCCCGGACTCTGCAAAAGAAAAAAAAGCATTCGGCAAGGTACTTGCAATCAGCAATATCGAAAACCCTGAGATTTCAGTTGGCGACGTTGTGCTGTACAAAGAATACTCAGGAACAGAAGTTGAATATCAAGATAATAAATATCTTTTAATTCAATATGCTGACATTTTGGCAAAAGTTGTAGAAACTGAAGAAATATAGTTAACTGCGCAGTCTTTCAGTCCGCAGTCAAAAAGACTGCGGACTGCGAACTACGGACAAATTATTAAGCAAGTTCTTCCATAAAATATTTATAAAACAACGGCACAGTTTCAATTCCTTTCATGATAATATCAACTGACATACTTTCATTTGGCGAGTGAATTGCATTTTCTTCTAAACCAAAGCCCATAAGAACAGTTTTAATTCCTAATTTTTCTTCAAAAGTTGAAATAATTGGAATACTTCCTCCACTACGAACGGGAACCGGCTTTTTGCCGAATGTTTCTGTGTATGCTTTTTCTGCGGCTCTGTATGCCGGCAAATCAACAGGACAAACATATCCCTGACCACCATGTAAAAACTCTGACTTAACTTTAACTGACTTTGGAGCAATACTTTCAAAATGTTTATTGAACAACTCTGCTATTTTCACATTATCCTGATTTGGAACAAGTCGCATTGAAATTTTAGCATAAGCTTTTGAAGGAATAACTGTTTTTGCTCCTTCGCCGGTATAACCGCCCCAAATTCCGTTTACATCTAGTGTTGGTCTAATTCCGGTACGTTCCATGGTTACAAAACCTTTTTCTCCATAAACTTCATCAATATCCAAGGCTTTTTTGTATTCATCAAGGCTAAATGGAGCTTTTGCCATTTCTGTTCTTTCTTCAGCAGAAACTTCCATAACATCGTCATAAAAACCAGGAATTGTAATACGATTATTTTCGTCAATTAAGGAAGCTATCATTTTTGTAAGAATATTAATCGGATTCGCAACTGCTCCGCCAAAAAGGCCGCTGTGAAGGTCTTTATTAGGTCCGGTAACTTCTACTTGCATATAGCTTAAACCTCTTAATCCTGTAGTAATTGACGGAATATCTTTTGCTATCATTCCGGTATCAGAAACAAGAATAATATCGGCAGCAAGCATTTCTTTATGCTTATCCATAAATTTGCCAAGATTTGGAGAACCAATTTCTTCTTCTCCTTCTATAATAAATTTCACATTACAAGGCAAAGTATTTGTTTTTACCATGTATTCAAAAGCTTTTGCATGAATAAAACCCTGTCCTTTGTCGTCATCAGCACCACGAGCATAAATTTTCCCGTCTCTTATTTCAGGCTCAAAAGGAGGAGATTTCCATAAATCAAGCGGGTCAACAGGCATTACGTCCATGTGAGAATAAACCAAAACAGTTGGTAAGTCTGGATTTATAATTTTTTCGCCGAAAGTAACTGGATTTCCATCAGATTCCATTACTTCTGCTCTGTCTGCACCTGCTTCAAGTAAAAGTTTTTTCCAATATTCAGCAGCTTTGTACATGTCAGGTTTGTTTTCTTTCAAAGAACTAATTGAAGGTATGCGTATTAGACCAAATAATTCGTCTAAAAAACGTTGTTTGTTTTCTTCGATGTAAGTTTTAAGGTTACTCATTTTTGAATTTTTTATTTTTTAATAATTGCGTGCTAAGTTAGTGAATAATTTAAAAAACTCCAACTACTGCAATTCAAAAGTGAATTTTTTTGCGGTAATTCCTACCAAAAATCCTGCTCCATTTTCAATGTTTGAATAAACGTTTACAGGTTCGGCGAAAGAATTATATTCTACTTCATTGTAGAGATTATTAGTTTCGGAATACTTAATAAATTCTTTTGGCAATGAATAAAGAAAAATATCAACCGGTTTAACTTCAAGTGCTGTGTAAAAAACACTGTAAGTTAGGTTCTGTTGATAAATATTAAAAAAATCATCATCAATAACTGTAAAGCCTTTTCTCCCTATTGAATAATGTTCTTCGTAATTTTCTATTATTTCATACATATTATTATTATCAAAATTTAACCATGGATAAAGATTGTCATAACCTCTTTGAGCAAATTCTAAATAATCCCAACAAGAATCATTCGTACAAATCATACCTTGACTAATATAATCACTATATCCCATAGATTTAATTGAATAATAATTTTTTTCGTTTAAATTGTCATTAAAATCAAGCTCAAAGTTAATTTTTATTTCTTTAAAATCAATGTATGGTGTATCAGCGTTATATTCAATTGAGGTATCACTTATTGAATACTCCAAGTTTGAAATCTGAGGATTAAATACATCGCCGAACTCAATTTTTCCCCATGCATTTTCAAATCCTTCTTTTTCAACTGTTATTTTATAAATATGTCCGGTTTCTGCAATATTTTCAGAATGATAAAAACCAAGACTATCATATATTAAATTTTCCAAAAATTCGTCATCTTTAAACAATGAGACATTAGCGTCATCAAGAAAAATTTCTGCGGAGTCTTCATTTACTAGCATATTTAAGGTTCGAGAAACGTTTACAACAAAAATAGAATCCTGATAAATTACACCATTCAGAACCAAAAGCGGTTCATAATCACTATTGTCGTAGTCCATTACTTTGAAACATGACGACAAAAATATTATTGTTATTATTATTGATATTATGTATTTCATTTTAATTTTAGATTTTAGATGTTTTGTGCCTTTGTGGCAAAAAAAGATATAAATTATTTGAATTTAAAACTATAAGTTACTGATGGAATAATTGGAAACATACCAAAAACATAGACCTGATTCTTACCTACTTCTTCGTTGTACCACATTTCTGCATAAAAAGGATTCATGTGGCAATAAGCATTGTAAACGCTAATATTCCAAGTGCGTGTTCCTCTTTTTTTCTCTTTGTGAAAATTAACCCCTAAATCAAGTCTGTGATATGCCGGCATTCTGAAATTATTTCTTGTGCCATAGTATGTTGTGTTATACAATCTTGGAGTTATTCCCATTTCTTCATAAAAATCGTCATTCAATGCGTTTATGTAATTCTGTATATCATCTTCGGTCAAATATTTATATACTCCTAATGTAATGTTATTTCCGGTTCCAAAAACCCAATTTGCTCCAAAATCAATTTTATCATTCAATTTATATGTCAAAGCCAAAGAAATATCGTGTCTTCTGTCGTATTTATAGGGAAATACTCTTCCTAGCGAAATATTTTCAAATTGACGATTACTCCACGACAAAGTATAACCAAGCCAGCCATTTAGTCTTCCGTAATTTTTTTGAAATAAAACCTCCGCTCCATACGACCAACCTATTCCCTGCTGTATTTTTTTCTCCCAATCATCATTATTTTCAACATCGTACAAATCAAAAGACATAAAAACACTTTGACCTTCTTTATATTCAACAAGATTGTTCATTTCTTTATAAAAACCTTCTATTGTTAAATCGAATTTATTTTTGATATTAAAAGCCATTCCGGCAGAATATTGAATAGATTTCTGAGGTTTGACAATTTTTGTAGCAGGTACCCACAAATCGGTTGGAAATCCAGACATGCTATTTGTCAGCAAATGTATATATTGTTGCATTTGCGAATAACCAAGCTTTACAGACATATTTTTGTTTATTAAAATTCTTGCCGACAGCCGTGGTTCAAAAGCCTGAAAAGATGTGTCTTTTATCTGAAAAAATGAGTATCTGGTGCCCAAATTTACATTTATAAATTTACCAAGTCTGATTTCAGAAACAGCATAGCCGGCAATTTCTTTGGCAGGAATAGCATTGTCACCATAAATAGTATCAAAATCAACAACTCCATCTTTCCACATAGTAGCATTAACGCCGGGATTGAAAGAATGTAAAATTCCTGAGCCTCCAAACTTAAATTTCAACGCTGGACTTACAAGATAATCAAAGTCTGAATTTAAAGCAAAATCATTAACTCCTGAATTATAACCAGTTTTATAAATACCTTTATAAGTACCGGAATCTGTGACAAATTTACTCTCATTTGATTCTCCAATATTGTAAAAAAATCTGGTATAAGTAACCGAGGTGTTAGAAAATAATTTTGGTGTGAAAACATGATTCCATCTAAGTGCAGAAACCATATTTCCCCATTGTAAATCAAATTTTTCCTTCCAAATCGTTTGAGTATTGTAAACGTCATCATAATATTCGTCATTAAAATTGCCGTAAGCTTTGTCTTTTCCGGCATACAAGCTCAGATAGACCCTGTCTTTATCCGAAAACTTATAATTAAATTTTGCATTAAAATCCTGAAAATAGTATCCTGCAGCAAAATTACCCATATCTGGTTGGATTTTAGAAACTACAAATTCAACAGGAAGTGCAATTAAATCAAGATAAGAACGACGAGCACTTATAATAAACGAACTTTTGCCTTTTACAATTGGTCCTTCAATTGTAGCTCTGGAAGCTAATAATCCAACTGAAACATTCGCATTAAAATCATACATATTTCCGTCACGCATTCTCATGTCTATTACCGAAGACAATCGACCTCCATATTGAGCCGGAAATCCACCTTTTATAAGGGTTACATCGCTTATTGCATCTCCGTTGAAGACTGAAAAAAAACCAAACAGATGTCCAACATTATACAAAGGAACACCGTCAAGTGTTATCAAATTTTGGTCGGGTCCACCACCACGAACATAAATTCCACTTGTACCTTCGGTTCCGGACTGCACACCAGGTAAAAGTTGAATTGCTTTCAAAACATCCACCTCTCCGAGCAAAGCTGGTAAATTTTTGATAGTCTTTACTGACACATCAATAACACTAATCTGAGCATCATCTACCTGATTACGACTACCATTAACTATTATTTCGTCAAGTGCATTATCTAATTCCAAAGAAATGTTTATAACTGTGTCCTTTGTCATTTCAAAATTTAATTCAAAAGGAGCATAACTTATGAATGCACCATATAAACTGATGTTTCCATTGTTTAGAGTCAAACTGTAAAAGCCATATTTATTTGTACTGGTACCATTTATGGGATTGTTTTTATCATACACATTAGCACCAATTATTCGTTCTCCGGTTTCGGAGTCTTCTACATAACCACTAACCGTATATTTTTGAGCAAAGCTAAAATTTACAACTAATAGCAGTAGAATAATACAAAAAAATCTTTTCATTCTTATGGAGTTTTATACTTATTTAATGGCGCTAAAATATGAGAAACAAGAAACATATAAAACATAAAAAAAACTAACTAATGTTAAAATATATAGTTGTTGTTTTAGAAAAAACATAATCAATTGATTATGATTCAGCATCTCCGGTAAAAAACAGCCGCTAAAACAATTTCCTTTTTTATTCTTTTTTTCTTAAAAAAACCTACAGTAAACTATAAAAACTTAATAAAACTCACTTTAAAACACTAATTAAACATTTGAAAAACAGTCTATTATCTTTTTTAATCTCTTCAAAAAATGTTTATATCAAAAAAAGCCTATTGACAATGCTGTTTTAATATTCTACTTTTATAAAAACAAACCCAAAAACTCACACTTATGAAAAGAACTCTATTTTTTTTACTAATTTTAGTTCCCGTTATCAGTTTTTCTCAAAAAACTATTAAAGGGACTGTTTTTGACTCAAATGACGGTTCACCAATTCCTGGTGCAGTTGTAAAAGTAAAAGGAACAACTATTGCAACTATTACTGATTTTGAAGGCAAATATATTTTGAATAATGTTCCGAACGATTCTAATACATTAGAATTTTCAATATTCGGAATGGAAACTCAAGAAATTGCGATTGAAGGAGAAATTGTAAATTGTTATATGAATAGGTCGGAAGTAATACTTGAAGAAGTTGTTATTACAGCATTAGGAGTCACAAAAGAAAGAAAAGCAATAGGTTACTCTATAACATCTGTAACTTCCGAATCTTATACAAAACCCAAAAAAGGGAAAAAAGACGCGGCATATTACGGAGGAGATGATGGAACTGGTTATCATGCTCAAATTGGAAGCGGACAACTAACTGCCGGAGAACTTAATGATTTTGGAAAATGGGAAATGTGGCAAGATATTGCTAAAGACCAACTAAATCAATACGTTTCGGTTTGGAACATTTATCCAAAAACTAGGTATTGTGTACTTTTGACCGATCAGGACAACAAACCTGTTATCAACGCAAATGTTTTTCTTAAAACAAAATCGGAAACAATTTGGACTGCAAAAACAGACAACACAGGAAAAGCCGAACTTTGGGCAAATATTTTTGACACAATAAATTTAAAAAAACTCTTTATTCAAGTTGAATTTCAAGGAAAAATAAATTCGATAGAAAATCCTTCAACTTTTCACGAAGGCATAAATTTATTATCTATTGATACAAAATGTGATATTCCAGATATTGTTGACATTGCATTTGTTTTTGATGCGACAGGCTCTATGAGTGATGAAATGAGCTATTTGCAGGCTGAAATTTTAGATGTAATCAACAGAATAGAAAAAGACCATAAAGATTTAACCGTAAAACTTGGAAGTGTTTTTTACAGAGATAAAGGTGATGCTTATGTTACAATTTTTGAAGATTTCACATCCAAAATCACATCTGCTGTAAATTATATAAAAAAACAACGAGCAGATGGTGGCGGAGATTTTCCCGAAGCAGTAGATGAAGCAATAGATGTTGCTGTTAATCAGTTAAATTGGGACGAAGACGCTCGTGCAAGAATAATTTTTCTGGTACTTGATGCTCCTCCTCACCAAACAAAAGAGGCAATCAGAAAAATACAAAAAGCCACAAAAGAAGCTGCTGCAAAAGGAATTAGAATTATTCCGATAACTTGCAGCGGAATAGACAAAAGCACCGAATATCTAATGCGTTCTATGGCACTTGCAACAAATGGAACTTATGTTTTTCTTACTGATGACAGCGGAATTGGAAATTCTCACATTGAACCAACAACAGACGAATGGGATGTTGAATTTCTAAATGATTTAATTGTTCGTCTTGTTGACCAATATATCGTAACACCAACTTGCGACAACCAAATTACTGTTGATAAAGAAGACTTACAAGAAGACACTGTTCTAGTTAATTATAATATTATTGAAAAAGACTCTATTTCTAATGATATTGACACGATTTTTACAACAAATTACAATTCGACTAACGTAATAAATCCTGATGTAACAGAACCCTCTGAACAAAAATTAAAGATATATCCAAATCCTACCGAAGGTGATTTAACAATTGAAATTACCGGTGAAATATCTGAGTTTTATATATGTGACTTTTCGGGTAAAATACTCGAACGCCACGAAACCGGAAAACAATCAGAAATAAAATTAAATATCGGAATTTATCCACAGGGAATTTACTTTGTTCGTTATTTTGTTGGAGATGAACTCAAAAGCGGAAAGGTTATTTTGATGTACTAATATTTCAAAAAAAGATTGTCCTTTATTATCAATAAAAACATGGACAATCTTTTTGTTTTCTTTTTTCTAAAATAATTTGACAACTTTTTCAATTCTGAACTTCTCTTCTTCTGTCAAATTTGATCCACTTGGCAAACACAACCCTTTACTAAATAAATCTTCAGAAACTCCATTAAGATAAGAAGGATATTTTTCAAAAATAGGCTGTAAGTGCATTGGTTTCCACAACGGACGACATTCAATATTCTCTTTTTCAAAAGCCAAACGCAAATCACTATTAGTAAAACCTGATTTTTTTTCATCAATTAAAATAGTTGTCAACCAATAATTTGAAAAGAAAAATTCATTTGGCTCTTCTAAGAAAATTATTCCTTCTTTATTTTTAAAAATTTCTTTATAAAACTTAAAGTTTTGGCGTCTTTGTTCAATTCTTTTATCAAGCACCTCCATCTGTCCTCTACCAATTCCGGCGACAATATTACTCATTCGATAATTATATCCAATTTGAGAATGTTGATAATGAGGTGCGTTATCACGAGCTTGTGTGGCTAAAAATCTGGCATTTGAAATTCCCTCAACATTATTAGAAACAAGTGCTCCTCCCCCGGAAGTTGTAATTATTTTATTTCCATTGAAAGATAAAACACCGAAATCTCCAAAAGTTCCGGCTTTTTTACCCTTAAAACTACTCCCAAGAGCTTCTGCTGCATCTTCAATAACAGGAATTTTATATTTTTCAGCAATTTGGACAATTTCTTCAATCTTAGCAGGCATACCATACAAGTGAACAACAATTATAGCCTTTGGTTTCCTCCCTTTTTCAATTCTACTTTGAATAGCTTTTTCCAATATTTCTGGCGACATATTCCATGTTTCTGCTTCGCTGTCGACTAAAACAGGTGTTGCATGCTGATAAATAATTGGGTTTACGGAAGCAGAAAATGTAAAAGTAGAAACTAACACCTCATCATCTTTTTGAACACCTAATAAAATCAGTGCCAAATGAATAGCAGCAGTTCCGGAACTCAAAACCGCAACTTCAGAAATATTCAAATATTTTGCAATATCTTTTTCAAAATTATCAACATTTGGACCTAACGGAGCAACCCAGTTAGTTTCTATCGCCTCGTTAATATAATTTATTTCATTGCCTCCTAAATGAGGAGAAGATAAGTAAATTCTTGGTTTCATAATTTATCAAAATACGGTTTTAAAAATATATTTTAAATCAAGAAAAATATTGTGTTTTTCGTAATATTCTAGGTTAATTTTTACTTTATCGGGGAAAATAACTTTGTTGTTGTATTCAATAGGATTTTCAATTTTTGACAGAATTTCTTCTTCATTTGCATATTTTAAAGATGCAGGACCTGTTATTCCAGGTTTTAATTTTAGTATTTTTCTATCTTCTCCTTTTAGACTATCAGCATAACCCGGCACATCAGGCCTAGGACCAACAAAACTCATTGTTCCATTTAATACATTCCATAGCTCGGGCAACTCGTCTATTTTGTATTTGCGAAGTTTAGCTCCAAGTGCGGTAATTCTTGCTTCGCCTGCGACTGATACCGAAGACCCGCTGTGAGAAACAGACATTGTTCGAAATTTGAAAATAGTAAAAATTTTGGCATTTTTCCCAACACGTTTTTGCTTAAAAATAATAGGTCCTTCCGGCATTTTTATTTTAATCATAATCGCTACAACTAATAAAACCGGCCATAAAATAATTAGCCCTAAAAAAGCAACTACTCTATCAAATATTTCTTTAATTATATTTCGCATAAAAAACCGATAATTATGGGCAAAATTAAGCCATTTTTCATCAAAAAACACAGATACCTAATCTTTTCAATTTTTTATATTAGTTTTGCGACCCAATTATTTCTTTCAAAAGAATGTAATAAATTGATTTTTAAAGCATAAATGACCTTGGAAACAAATCAATATAATTTAAAATCCATTGTTGAAAAAGCATTCGTTTTCTTCACTTGTGCAATGGTTTTTTCGTTACCTTTTGGAATATTTTTATCCAAAATAACAATTCTTGTATGGATTTTTTTCTGGATTATTTTCGTTGTAAGCAACAGATTTAAACTTAAAATACAACTTTCAAAACCGCAAAAAATACTATTTATATCATTACTGATTTTTCTTTTATTGCATATTTTAGGGTTATTATATACCGAAAACATAAAAGCCGGTCTTCGTAATATAAACATTAAAATTTATTTATTTGTAATACCTTTTATTGTTGTTTCAAGCTCCAATTTTTTAAGTCAAAAATCAAAATCAATATTAAATTCTTTTGTATTAGGAAATATTTTGACTTCACTATTTTTAGTAATTAGAGCATTTTATCGTTCTTTGAATATTATTGATGGGAAAATATTCTTTAATGCTTCTGTAAATTCGGATTATTCTTTTTTCGAATCAATTTCATACTGGGGCAATTATTTTTTTTACTCACCTTTTTCTTTTTTTGGTCACCCTTCTTATGCATCTCTGATGATTTTGATTTCTGTTGCAATCATAATTTTTCACAATAATATTTTTCAAAAAGAAAAAACATTTTTAAGTACTTTTTTTGACAATAAAATAATTAGACAAACAATTATATTTTTTCTAATTGGGATTGTATTCTTACTTTCATCAAAGGCAAATTTTTTAGCACTAATTGTTTCGTTCTTTTTAATTCTAGTGTTTTCAGGTATAAAGAGAAAATATTTATACATATTTTTGATGATACTTTTCTCAATTGTAATTTTGTCTAGAAATGGAAGATTTAGCATATATCTAAAATATCTAACACAGGAAAAAACAACAAATTCATCTATCAAATCGGGCACACAACGATACTATATTTGGCAATCAGCTTTTGAAATTATTGACGAAAACTTTATTTATGGAGTTGGTACAGGAGATGTAGATGACGAATTTTCGAACCATGTTGGTAATGATAAGCTAAAAAGCCTTAATAATCTTCACAATGAGTTTATTGAGTCTTTTGTAAGACTTGGTCTATCAGGCTTTTTAACTATTCTTTTCATTTTTATTTTTGGTTTTTGGTATGCTTATAAAAATCGAAATTTCACTCTACTTTTATTTTTTACAATAACAGCAATAAATTTCTTTTTTGAGTCAATGCTAGATCGTGTAAGTGGGACTATAATATTTGCTTTTTTTTACAGTTTTCTGCCTTTTTCAAAACAAAAAACAACTCCTCAGAAAACTAAATCTGATAGAATTACTCATGAAATATTAAATATTTCTTTGTTTATAACTCTTTTTGTGTATTTCCTCACGATATTTCAAAAAGGACTAATCCTTAATGCATACGAGTTAAATTACTCAAATTCAGAATTCAGTATTAGTTTTTTAGCATTTAAAATATGGTGTTTAATTTTTGCGATTCCTAATTTATTATGGGTCAAATTTTTTGATGTTTTTATACTTTCATTAACATCTGTTTTATTTTTCAACGAGTTTAAAGATTTCAAAATTTCAAAAAAAATTGTTATCTGGTTTTTAATAATTATTTCTGCTGTTTTATTATCCGCAATTAATTTAATTTACATAAATTCATTATTGTTTCTATTACTGTTTTTTGTACTAAAATTCTACGTAAAATTCTACAAATCAAATAAAACAAAGAAGTATTTATTTCTTTCAGCATTGTTTTTTGTCCTTTTTCTTAAAATTTTAACCGAAGTTAATTTTACTAAAATGAATTTAATGGAAAAAAATAATTATTTATTTGTTAAAAACGATAACCTTGTAAATTCAAAAAACATTGGCTTAATAGGAATCAAAGACTACGAAGGAAAAATTTTAGCACTTGAGGAAATTATAAATTTTGCAAATTCAGATGAAATAATAAAAGAAAATTGTATTACAAACATTATCGCATTTTCATATCTTGCTGATATAGAATTCAATGCAATAAAAAAACCTATATCAAAAGTAGATTCTATCTGCATTTTTTCGTATAAACAAGACAATTTTAAAGGCAAAAACATATTTGAAAACGAGAATTTTATTGTAATTAAAACCCTTTCTACAGAATGATTAAGAAGATATTAGCTAAGATATCAGGCTCAGAGTTTAACAAAAACAGCCTGACTTTAATAAGCGGAACAACTATTGCCCAGCTTTTGCCAATCGCTGTTTCTCCAATACTAACACGAATATACACTCCCGAAGATTTCGGTGTATTAGCCTTGTTTATGTCTTTATCTATGATTCTTTCTATTGTGGCAACAGGGAGGTATGAATTAGCAATTCTGTTGCCAAAAAAAGACTCGCACGGATTTAATCTACTAGCTCTATCGATAATACTAGCAGGTATTTTTTCTGTGATTCTCATGATTGCTCTTTTCTTTTTTCACGATTTTTTTGTTGATTTACTTGATAACCCAAAGATTGGAGGCTGGCTTTATCTTTTACCAATTGTAGTTTTCTTTTTGTCGGGTTATAATGCACTAAATTACTTTCATACCAGATTTAAAAATTATAAAATTCTTGCTAAATATCGCATTTTACGTTCAGGAGTAATGTCTGTTTTTCAAATAGGCTTATTTTTTCTGCACAATGGTATTTTAGCACTTGTAAGTGGATATTCTCTCGCCCAATTGAGTGGGAATACAGCCATGATGCGTGAAGCATTAAAAAATAAAGAATTAAGGAAATCAGTATCGAAAGTTAAAATAATTGCATTGGCAAAAAAGTACAGTAATTTCCCAAAGTCTACATTATTTGCAAATCTGCTTAACAAAGGCAGCTCTGAAATGCCAAATATCTTGATAACTCCAATTTTTAATTCTTCAATATTAGGTTTTTATTCCTTGGGATACCGATTATTGGCAGTTCCTAGTACTTTTATTGGAGGATCTTTGTCGCAAGTATTTATGCAAGCCGCCAACGAAGAAATAATTAAAACAGGCAAAAGCAATATTATTTTCAAGTCGGTATTTAAAAAATTATTGTTGATTGGAATTCCATTTTTTACAATTTTAGCATTAACAGCCGAGCCGGTTTTTGGCTTTGTTTTCGGGAAAGAATGGACTGTTGCCGGTACTTATGCAATGTATATGTCTCCTCTATTATTTACAAGGTTTGTTGTATCTACTTTGTCTGTTGTACTATACGTTTTTGAAAAACATGCAATTATTTTATTTATTCAGATTACAATGTTTATCTTATCTGTTGGGATTTTTTTGTCAGCATTTATTTTTAAACTTGATATCCAAAATTTTTTACTTTTGTATTCTCTTATTTTAACAGCTTTCTACTTAATTTATTTGTTTATTTTGTGGAAAGCTGCTAACGCCAAATTATGAAGTTGATTGTCAATAAATATAAATTTACCAATGTCATAACACTGGTTATAATTTTTTTCTTTTTAGAGTTTGTTTACAAAGGATTTATATTCAATCGATTTGAATACATGGGATTTACATATTCTTTCAATTTAGTAAAATACATTGAAACTAAAATGTTATTCTTTTTCGTACTTTTTTTTATTTCATTCAAAACACCTTCTCGTTTTATTTATTCCATAAATACAATCTTTTTTCTTTTTATGTTTATTCCTAGTTTAATTATTTTTGAATTTATTCCCTCTAATAAATTTATTATATATTCCTTGGCGTTTTTCTTAATATTACTTCATTCAACAAGTTTTGTCTCAATAAAAATCAAACTTCCTAAAATATCCGAAAAGCAATCAATTTATATTGTGTTAATTTTTGCTGTAATTATGCTAATTCCAATATTTGCACAATACAAATTTAATTTAAATTTTAATGTCTTGAAATTTCAGGATATTTATGAAGTTAGAAGCGAAACAGGAGATAATTTAGCATTAATAGGATATTTATACAATTGGTTGGCAAAAGTAATTATTCCTGTTTTAATTGCTTTTAGTTTAATCAAAAAACACAAACTATTAACGATTTTCGGTGTCTCTGTCTTATTGTATCTTTTTATTGCTCAAGCTCATAAGTCAGTTTTTTTTGGGATAATAATAGTTCTTTTCTTTTATTTCATAAAGAATTACTACAAAAAAATCACTTTTTTTATTATAATTTTATTATTAGTTTTTATTTCAACTCATATTCTTACATACACTACCGGGATTTATGCTCCAGAATCAATTCTTATAAGAAGAGTCTTTTTTGTTCCTGCTTTATTAAATACTTATTATTTTGATTTTTTCGATCAAAATTACATTTATCTATCACATAGTATTTTCAAAAATTTCTTGACTTACCCATTTGATGTTCCTCCGCCTGCTGTGATTGGAATGGAATATTTTAATTCGGAAGCAACAAATGCAAATAATGGATTTATATCAGATGGGTTTATGAATTTTGGATATTTTGGTGTAATTTTATATTCTATATTAGTAGTAATTCTTTTCAAATTCTTCGATATTCTTAGATTAGATTCTCGTTATTTCGGAATTTTCTTCGTAATTATTTTCACTTTAATTAGTAGTGCTTTTCTAACTTCTTTGCTAACTCACGGGATTTTAGTTTTAATCCTACTAGCCATATTTATCATGCAGAATCAAAAAAACAAATGAAAAATTATAAATAATGAAAAATAATATATGCCACTTATCTTCGGCTCATAAACGTGACGATATTCGTATATTCAGAAAAGAATGTAAAACGTTACTTAATGCAGGTTATCAAACTTTCTTTATTGTAGCAGATGGAAACGGCGATGAAATTATAGATGAAATAAATATTATTGACGTAGGCAAAGAAACTTCTCGTATCAAAAGAATGACAAAAACAACTAAGCGTATTCTTAAAAAGGCAATTGAACTTAACGCTGATATATACCATTTTCATGACCCTGAACTTATGTTTGCCGGATTAAAATTATTAAAAAAAGGCAAAAAAGTTATTTACGATACACACGAAGACCTTCCCCGTCAAATTTCTGGTAAACCTTATTTGAAAAAAATAATAAGAAAAACTCTGCCGTTTTTTATTGAAAAAATAGAAAATTATTCGGCAAAACGTTTTTCTTATATTATTACAGCTACCCCGGCTATAAGAGACAGATTTGCTAAATTAAATAAAAATGTAACTGATATAAATAATTATCCGATATTGGGTGAATTACAAACAAATATTGAAAAAAGAGACATCAAAAATCAGGTTTGCTATATTGGTGGATTAACAAAAATTAGAGGCTTGAAACAGGTTGTTGATAGTCTTGAGTTTGTTGATGTTTGTTTAAAAATTGGAGGGAAATTTCAAAATAAAACATTCGAAAAAGAATTAAAACAAAGCAAAGGGTGGACAAAAGTCGAAGAGTTAGGATTTCTTTCAAGAGAAGAAGTTAAAGACCTTTTAAGCGAATCTATTGCAGGAATTGTCACTTTTTTGCCACTACCAAATCATGTTGATGCACAGCCAAATAAAATATTTGAATATATGTCAGCAGGACTCCCGGTAATAGGCTCTAATTTTGACTTATGGAAACAAATAATTGAAGAAAACAAATGTGGAATATGTGTTGATCCAGAGAAACCAAAAGAAATTGCAGCTGCAATTGAAAAATTATCAAATGACAAAAACCTTATAATGGAAATGGGAGAAAATGGAAAAAAAGCAGTTGATGAAAAATACAATTGGCAAATTGAAGAACAAAAATTAATCAATATTTATAGCAAAATTTTAAATAAAGTAATTGTATGAAAATAATAACTATAGTAGGAGCAAGACCCCAATTTATAAAGGCTGCGGCAATAAGTAGAGAAATTGAAAAATATTCTGATATTGAAGAAATTATTGTTCACACGGGCCAACATTACGACAAAAACATGAGTGAAATTTTCTTCGAAGAAATGAAAATACCCCGACCAAAATATAATTTGGGAATAAATAGTCTTTCTCATGGTGCAATGACTGGAAGAATGCTAGAAAAAATTGAGGAAATTATTCTTGATGAAAAACCCGATTTTGTTGTTGTTTTTGGGGATACAAATTCAACGTTAGCAGGCGCATTGGCTGCTAAAAAATTACATGTAAAAATTGCTCATGTGGAAGCAGGTTTGCGTTCTTTAAATATGAAAATGCCTGAAGAAGTCAATAGAATATTAACAGATAGAATTAGCGATATTCTTTTTTGCCCCACAGACAAAGCAGTTGAAAATCTTAATTCAGAAGGATTTAGAAATTTTGAAACCAGAATTGTAAAATCGGGAGACGTGATGCAAGATACTGCAATGTTTTATTCAAAATTTGCAAAAAAACCTGAATTTGAAATTTCTGAAAAATATATTTTAGCAACAATACATAGAGCAGAAAACACAGATGTCCCTGAAAGATTAAAATCAATTTTTAGTGCCTTTAAAGAAATATCAAAGACAATAGACATTGTCCTTCCGCTTCATCCTAGAACAAAAAAAATAATCGAAAATCTGGGACTTAAAACACATGGAATTAAGATAGTTGATCCTGTTAGTTATCTTGAAGTAGTTTATTTGCTAAAAAATGCTAATTTGGTAATGACTGATAGTGGAGGTGTGCAAAAAGAAGCTTTTTTCTTTCAAAAACCATGCGTTACATTAAGAGATGAAACAGAATGGGTGGAACTCATTGAAAATGGTTACAACTTAATTGTAGGGGCAAATAGCCAAAAAATTATTTCTGCATCATTAGAAATGTTAAATAAAGAAATAGACTATAGTAGAAATCTCTACGGAGGAGGCACAGCTGCTGAAAAAATCGTAAAAGAATTATTAAAGTAAGTTAATATTATGAACATCTGGATATTTAATCATCATGCTTTGCCACCTGATATTTCGGGGGGGACTCGTCATTATGATATTTCTTGCGAATTAGTAAAAGCAGGGCATAATGTTACTATTTTTGCTTCTAGTTTTCATTACGCAAAATTGGAAGAATTCAGAGAATACAATGACAATTTTTATATTGAAGAAGAAATTTCAGGAGTAAAATTTGTTTGGCTTAAAACTATACCTTACCAGTCAAACGGTTTAGATAGATTAAAAAACATGCTTTCGTATAATAAAAGCACAAAAAAATATTTATTGTCAAAAAAAATTGAAAAACCTGACATTATCATAGGTTCTACTGTGCATCTTTTTGCCGTAAATTTAGCATACAAATTATCAAAAAAATATAAGTCAAGATTTTTTGTAGAAGTTAGAGATTTTTGGCCTTATACTTTGGTTGCGCTTGGAAAAATGAAAAAAACGCATCCAATAGTTATTCTTTTTCATAAAATGGAGAAAAAACTTTATAAAAAAGCTGAAAAAATAATTACCTTATTTGACAAAGGACATTTGTATCTTGAGAAATTCGTAAAACGAGAAAAAATTATTTATATCCCAAATTCATTTAATACTGATATTTTTAATAATATCATAGAACAAAAAATGTTTGATGATAAAAAATTTAACGTTGTTTACGCCGGGACTATTGGAATTCCAAATGAAGTTTTAACCTTTGTAAAAGCAGCAGAGCTAACTACCAATAAAAATATTGTTTTTAATATTATTGGAGAAGGAAAAGACAAACAAGAAATACAAAGTTATGTTAAAGAAAAACAATTGGAAAATGTTATTTTTCATTCTGCTTTAACAAAAAATGAGTTGATTGGTGCGTTAAGAAATGCAGATGTTCTTTGGGCAGGAATGAAAGACACAAAACTGTACGAATTTGGATTTAGTTTTAATAAAATATACGATTATATGGCTTCGGCACGCCCAATAATTCTATCTACATCTGTAAAAAATAACATTATTGACACAGCTCAATGCGGTTATTCTATTCAAGCGGAGAATCCTGAGGCTATTTCAGAGGGAATAGTAAAATTTTATAATTTTTCAGAGCATCAAAGAACTGAAATTGGCAAAAAAGGATATAACTATTTAATGGAAAATATAACAACAAAAGCTGTTTCACAAAAACTGATAAAGGAATTGGAGGTAAGATGAATTTTATTGTTCAAAAAGCTGAAATTAAAAATGCAATTGATATAGCATTATTACACAAAAAAGAAATTCCAACAGGTTTTATTAGTTCGTTGAACTTAAAAGTTGTGAAAAAACTCTACGAATCAATCATTACCAACGAAATTATTTTTGTACTTGAAAATGAGTCAACAATAGTTGGTTTTGTGAGCTGTGCAAAAAACACAGGCATACTTTATAAAAAATTTATTAAAAAGAATTTGTTTGCTGTCGCTCCATATTTTGTGCTTAAAGTATTCTCTTTCAGCTTTATAAAAAAAATATTTGAGACACTTACAGCTCCTAAAAAAACAAAACTTGATAATGAAGAAATTCCTGAACTCCTATCAATTGTTATTGATTCGAATCAACAAGCCAAAGGATTAGGAAAACTTCTGCTCGATGAATTAGAGAATAAATTAGTTGAGGATAAAATAAAAAAATATAAAGTTGTTGCCGGCGACAATTTGATTTCAGCAAATAAATTTTACAATAAATACGGTTTTACTTTATCTGCTCAAACAGAGCTACATAAAGGAGCTATTTCTAATATTTACACAAAGATTTTGTTAAATAATGATTAAAATATTCTGCCCAAATAATTTTGAACCTGAACGTAAATATATAATTGACACGCTTTTAGGCGACTTTTTAGGATTAGAATATGAAATTTTTAATCACGAAGATTTAAGCTACAAAATAGTACTTGAAAACGACAAAATTTTAACTTTTAACGATTCTTTTTGGTCAAAATTTGATGAATCAAAAGGATATTTATCAGCAGATAATATCCCCCATGAAGTACAATTTACAAAAAATCAATTCACACCTGAAAATGACATTCCTGTGATTTTTGGTGATGAACAATTAACAATTTCTGAAACTAAAATAGATTGCGGAATAGACATTTTTTCATCGTCTTTTTTTATGCTTTCTCGCTGGGAAGAAAATGTAATTCAAGAAAAAGACATTCATCAACGTTTTCCATGCAATTTATCGTTAGCTCAAAAGCACAATTTTCACTATCGCCCAATAGTCAACGAATATCTGGAAATGCTTTGGAACATGTTGCAATATATGGGCTGCACGCAAAAAAGGAAACAACACATTTTTGAAATTATTCCTACTCACGACATTGATTATTTTCGTCAATTTAACTCTTTTGGAGCAGGATTTAAGCATATTGCAGGCGATTTACTAAAACGTAAAAGTCTTAAAATGGCTTTTGATACTACAAAAAAACTCACTAATGTATTTTTCAAAAAACAAAAAGATGCTTACGATTCCTTTGATTTTTTCATGGATTTTTCCGAAAAATACGGTTTAAAATCTCATTTTTATTTCATTGCCGGACAAAAAGGCGAAACTGATGTTGACTACAACTTTTTGCAGAAAAAAGTAAAATCAACCCTTGACAAAATTCAAAAAAGAGGTCATGTTGTTGGAATTCATGGCGGTTACGACAGTTATAACAATCCAGAACAATTCCAAAAAGAAATCGACAGATTTAAAGAATCAGGAATTGAAGTCAAAAAAGGCAGACAACATTATTTGCGTTTCCAAATCCCTGAAACCTGGCAAATGTGGGATAATTTAGGAATGAAATACGACTCAACAATTGGCTACACAAACGACAGCGGATTTAGAGCCGGAATTTGCCACGAATATCCTGTTTTTGACGTAAAAAGCCGCAAAAAACTCGATTTAATTGAACTTCCGCTGATTTTTATGGAAACAGCATCGCAGAAAAAATATCCTAAAAAAGAAGATTTTTTAAATAATCTTACCGAACTAAAAAATACAGTTAAGCGTTACAATGGTCAATTTGTTTTTCTTTGGCACAACAGCAATGTAAACAGCTATTTATGGCGAAATTATATTGATATCTATCCTGAAATTTTTAGATAAACTGCTTCGTTTAAGTTTCTAAACTTAAATGAAAAAATAAATTAAATATCTAAAAACGAGTTTTTTGAAAAAAAAAATTATCTTTGATGTTGATGCTTTAACAATTAGAAACTTCGTGAGCAAGTTTAACCTTAAATTTACACTAAAAATATGCTTGTAATTCCAGAGATAAAAGTAAAACTTTATATCAAATATATGGTTAGTCTTCGGTGTAAAATGATGGTAAAGGAGGAGCTCATGAATTTGGGAATAAAATATGTCGTAATTGACTTGGGAGTAGTTGAAATACTTGAAGATATTACTCCCGAACAACACGAGCAGCTGAAAAAGAACCTTCTGAAATCTGGTTTACTATTGCTTGATGATAAAAGAAATATACTGATTGAAAGAATACAAAACGTGGTAATTGATATGATTCATTACTCCGACGAGTTACCAAAAATAAACTTCTCCGATTACATCAGTGAACAGCTTGGATATGATTACACTTATCTATCAAACATGTTTGCCGAGGTAAAAGGCATGACATTACAACATTTTATAATAATCCACAGAATAGAAAAAGTAAAGGAACTGCTTCTTTATGATGAACTTAATTTAACTGAAATTTCCTATCGTCTCCAATATAGTAGCGTGGCTCACTTATCCAACCAATTTAAAAAAATTACCGGTTTAACCCCTTCTTTTTACAAACAGATTAAACAAAAACGAAGTGTAAATCTTGAAGACCTGTGATATATGTAACTTATTTCTACTATTGTGTAAGACTTTCCTGAGTTAATCGCCTTACCTTTGTAATGTGGAAATTCTTTCACTATTTAACACTCAAAATAATGAAAATTAAAAACTATTTAACAATTTTTGCATTAGTATTAATTGTAATGGCATCTAGCTGCAAAAAAGATGATGAGCCGGACACTAATGTAATAGTACCTCAAACAGTGACAATGCAAACAATTGATCTTAGATCAACATCTGATTTTGTTATTTTAGCCGGCTCACTAATATCAAATGTTCCCACTTCTGCGCTAACCGGAAATATTGGTTTAAGCCCCGCTGCCGGTAGTTTTATCACTGGATTTGGAGAAACAGAAATTACAGGAACAATATATACAGCAGACGCTACCGGTCCGGCTAATTCAGTAATTGATGTAGCCAAACTTACTACAGCCAAAGGTGATTTAACAACAGCTTATAACGATGCTGCCGGACGCACATCAATTGATATGGTGCTTCTTGCCGGAAACATTGGTGGACTAACTCTTACACCGGGGCTTTATAAATCGAGCGGTTCTCTTGAAATTTCTTCGGGTGACCTTACTTTCGATGCAGAAGGCGATTCAAATGCTGTATTTATAATCCAAATAGCCTCTTCTTTAATAACCACTTCAGGGCGAAAGGTTATTTTAAGCAGTGGAGCATTAGCCTCAAATATTTTTTGGCAGGTAGGAACCTCAGCAACTCTTGGAACTACATCAGTTTTTAAGGGTACAATAATGGCAGATCAATCTATTTCAATGAATACAGGTGCAATAATTGAAGGTCGTTTATTTGCCCGTATTGCTGCTGTCACAATAGAAAGTAATACAATTGTAAAACCCTAATTCTTTGCTTTAATTTTAAAAAGAGTAGTATTTATAAAGTAATGCTCTTTTTTGCTTTTCAACTTTGCCGTAAATTATAGACTTGAATACATGAAAACTTTGTTATCCCTGAAAATCTGTGATATATGTAACTTATATAAATTGTTGTGTAACACTTCCAGTAGTTAAAGACCTTACCTTTGTAATGTGAAAATTCATTCACAATTAAAACTTAAAACATGAAAAATAAATTTCTCTTTTCATTACTATCAATAGTAATGATGTAAATTCCGAATATTATTTTTGCACAAGCTCCTGATCTTGGAACAGCAGCAGATTTTGTTCTGTTTTCAACAGACGGACCAGTAAGTAGTTCAGGTATTTCGCACATAACAGGAAATGTTGGTACAAACAATGGTTCCAGCACTGCTTTTGGAAATGTAAATGGCGTTATGCACGATGGAGATGCAGCAAGTATTCAGTGTGCAGCAGATTTACTTATTGCATACAATCAACTTGCAAGTACAACACCAACTTTTTTTCCTGAACCATTATTAGGAAACGGACAGACTCTTTTTGCAGGCGTATATTCTATTTCCTCAGCAACAACACTGAATTTAGACCTTACACTAGATGCAGAAGGCGATCCGGGTGCTGTATTTATTTTTCTAATTGGGGCTCCTCTTTCTACAAACGCTGATTCTAAAATTAAATTAGTTAACGAAGCATTGGCTTGTAATGTGTTTTGGCAGGTTGAAGGTATGGTAAGCATGGCTTCAGGTACTTCAATGAAAGGAACTATTATTGCACACAATGCTGCAATTGAAATGAATACCGGCGACACGCTTGAAGGAAGAGCTCTATCTATTTCAGGCGCAATAACTATTGATGGCATCCTGGCATATACGCCTATTGGTTGTGGTAGTCCGGTACTTTTCGGTCCAACTGCTCCAGTTCTTGGTGCTGCTGCTTGCTATGCGATATTTTCTTCTGATGGCGCAGTTTCAAACTCAGGCATAACATCTCTGACTGGTGATGTTGGAACAAATGTTGGTTCTGCAACCGGTTATGATCCATTACTTGTAAACGGTACTATTCACCCTATTCCTGATGGTTCTACTGCTCAATGTGCTGCCGATTTATTAGTTGCATATAATTATATTAATGCACTGCCTTATGATATTGAGTTATTGTATCCTGCACAGTTCGGAAATAGTTTGGTTCTTACACCACACACATATCTTATGGGTGGAGCAGCAACATTTACTGATACACTATATCTAAATGCACAAGGTAACGCAGATGCTGTATTTGTTATCCAAATAAACGGTGCGATTACGACAAGTACTTATTCGATAGTAAAACTGATAAACGGAGCGCAGTCAAAAAATGTGTACTGGAAAATTGAAGGTGCTGTAACAATAAACAACTATTCTACTTTTTGCGGAACTATAATATGCAATAATGGAGCTTTGGGTGCAATTAACACTGGAGTTATGCTTGATGGAAGAGCACTTACAACAAATGGTGCTTTAACAACTACTGCAATTGATGCCGTAGCTACAATGATACCTGATAATTGTGAGTCTTTAATAAACGTTCAATCGCATGATGCAATGATTGATGCAATTACATTTTATCCGAACCCATTTAGTAATTCAACTACAATTTTTGTTAACGATGTTTCTCAAATATTGACATCAGAGTTGAAAATATACAATGTTATGGGTGTAGAAATAATGAATATTCCTATCACACAAGAAATCACTACACTTGAATCAGTAAACCTTACTTCTGGATTGTATTTCTACAAGCTAATCAGTAATAGTAAGACAATTCAATCTGGCAAGTTAGTTATTCAAAAATAAATAATTATTAAACTAAAAAGTCCGATATCTAATTTATACGGACTTTTTTTTTGAATCAATCAAAGTTCTTTTGTAATACTCATCTATTCTATAATTTTTAAATAATCTAAAACTAAAAATCATGAAAAAATCATTATATATTATTGCTGTTGCCCTGTTTTTAATATCCGGCAGTGCCTTTAGTCAAAGTCCATTACCGATTGGTAAAACTCAACTAAATTTTGGGGTTGGACTTTCTAGTTGGGGTATTCCTTTTTATGTGGGAATAGATTATAGTGTCCATCCTGACATCACAATTGGAGGGGAATTATCTTATCGTTCGTATCATGAAAAGTGGAAAGATAAATACTATTACCATAATGTTATGGGATTCTCAGGAAACGGAAATTATCACTTTAACAGCTTGCTTAATCTTTCTCAAAGATGGGATTTTTATGCCGGTCTAAATTTAGGATTCTATATTTGGTTATCTCCCAATGATTATTACGGAGACTATAATTCCGGCTTAGGTTTAGGTGCTCAAATTGGCGGGAGATTTTATCTTTCTAAAAAAGTAGCTTTAAATCTGGAAATTGGCGGTGGAAACGCTTTTTCGGGTGGCAAATTTGGATTATCAGTTATTTTATAATCAGCCCACAACTAATCGTAAAAACATATTAACTTTTTATCAATTATTCAAATATTATGGAAACAGAAATTATTGTAATTATAATTATTGGAGCTGTTGCCGGTTGGCTCGGCAGCTTGATTTACAGAGGCAGTGGTCTTGGTCTTCTTGGAAACATTGTAGTTGGAGTTATCGGAAGTTTTGTTGGATATTGGCTTCTGGGTAAACTTGGTATTGATCTTGGAACAGGCTGGATTGGAGCTATATTAACAGGTGCTGTGGGTGCAATAGTCATATTGCTACTATTTAATTTAATAGCTAGAAAACGATAATAATTGCGTCAGAAAAAGTTTAAAAACCTCAATATCCACAAAAAAAACAACAATACCGCTTGTGAGCGGTATTGTTATTTGTGGGTATAGTCAACCCATCCCATCTTCATTTAAGTTACCAAACTATAATGACATATAAATTCAAGTTTGTAACTTGAAAATCTAAAATCATCACCTAAAAATTCTAAAACACAAGGTTCTTTTAAATATAAATTTCTAAATTACAAGGTTATTTTTAAAAATTATATCTAAAAAAGAAGGATGTTTTTGCTTTTTAAAAAAATTATACTATTTTTGGTGAAACTTCAACACCATAATAAAATGAAACGAAAAATAAACAATTTTTTGGTTGAATGGAAAGACTTAAAAAAAAGGAAACCGCTTATAATTAGAGGAGCCAGACAAGTTGGAAAATCATACTCCATAGAACAATTTGGCATAGAAAATTTCGACAACTTTGTGAAAATTGATCTGGAATACAATAAAAAAAATTTAGAAATTTTCAATAAAAACAATCCTCAATTAATTACAACTGAAATTGCAGCTTTAACAGGAAAATCTATAATAGCCGGAAAAACACTTCTTTTTATTGATGAAATTCATGTTTCGCCACAAGCTATCGTTTCCCTCACATATTTCGCCGAAGAAATGCCTGATTTACACGTAATTGCAGCCAGTTCTTTCCTTGACCATACCCTAAATGAAATACAATATTCCATACCTGCCGGAAGAATTGAATTTGCTTATATGCATCCTCTTTCATTTTATGAATTTTTAGAAGCTATTGGGCAAAAAGGACTTATTGATTATATTCAAAATTATAATTTGCAAAATGAATTTAGTCTGGCTGTTCACAATTCTATTCTTGAATTTTTGCGACTTTATTTTTTCATTGGTGGAATGCCAGAGGCTGTGCAAACATATATTGACACAAAAGATTTATTGCAAGTTCAAAGGGTTCATGCCGGTATTCTGACTTCTTTACAGTTTGATTTTGCAAAATACGGAACACGCAAACAGCAGGAAATTATGCAGTCTGTTTTTGGGTACGTTGCAAATAATTTGGGGAATAAAGTAAAATATGTAAACATAGACCGCAATTCGTCATCTTCACAAATAAAAAAAAGCATTTTAAAATTGGAAATGAGCCGTATTATTTTATTGGCAAGAAAAACAAAATCTACAAAACCTCCGATTAATCAACAAGTTGACAATGATGTTTTTAAATCCTACTTTTTTGACATTGGTCTTTCGTCATATCTTATTGGATTTAAGTACTCCGATTTAAAAAATTTGATAACTGATTTTAAAGGTTCTTTGGCAGAACAGTTTGTAGCTCAGGAATTTGTTGCAAATGCTGATTTTTTTGAAGATAAAAAACTATATTATTGGTTACGTGAAAACAAAAGCTCGAATGCCGAAATAGATTTTTTATACCAAAAAGGAAATAAAATATTACCAATAGAAGTTAAATCCGGTAAATCAGGTTCTCTTAAATCGCTACATGTTTTTATGGCTAAAAAAAACAGGGATATGGCTGTAAGGTTTAACATTGATTTACCAAAAATAAACGAAAAATTAACTGTTAAAGTTAGCCTTAAAAGTTCAGTGAAAAAAGTTGAATATAAATTTATCTCTTTGCCACTTTATTTGGCGGATTTATTTGATGAAATGAAACTATAAAGCAAGTTGAAACTATTCTCATG
Organism: Bacteroidales bacterium; assembly: GCA_016938685.1. Taxonomy (GTDB): domain Bacteria; phylum Bacteroidota; class Bacteroidia; order Bacteroidales; family JAFGUD01; genus JAFGUD01. The sequence continues at coordinate 26,606 of JAFGUD010000504.1, forward strand.
ACCAACGGGAATAAACTTACTGATATTTAGCATTTAAGATATAATCTTAAACGAAAATAGTTTTCCGAAAATAATTAGGCTTCGACTCCGCTCAGCCGTACTCTTCACCTTGCTATTTCTGATTTGCAATCAGGAATAAATCGCTACAACCTACTCAATTCCACAGCCAATTCCGCTCCTACTTTTGCATTATTGTAAACAAGTTGAATATTGGCATCAAGGCTTTTGCCGTGAGTTATTCTTTTAATGTATGCAAGTAAAAACGGTGTAGTTTCTTTTCCGCTTACACCTCTTAGTTTCGCTTCTTTTAATGCAGTTTCAATCGCATCATTGATATAATCAAAATCCATTGCATATTCTTCGGGAATTGGGTTTGCAATCACAACTCCACCTTGTAAATTCAAATCCCACTTTGACTTTATGATTTTAGCTAATTCATTTGCATTGTCAGAACGATGAACAAGTTTAAATCCACTTTGGCGTGTGTAAAAAGCCGGTAATTCATCTGTTCCGTATCCAACAACAGGAACACCGTGAGTTTCGAGATATTCAAGAGTTAGACCAAGGTCGAGAATAGATTTTGCGCCTGCACATATTACGGCAACATTTGTCTGTGCCAATTCTGTTAAATCAGCCGAAATATCAAAAGTTTGCTGAGCATTTCTGTGAACGCCGCCAATTCCACCTGTTACAAAAACTTTAATTCCCGCCATTTCTGCAATTATCATCGTAGAAGCAACAGTTGTAGCACCATTCAATCCTTTCCCAACAATAAAAGGAATATCTCTTCGGCTTACTTTTGCCACATTTTTTGCATTGCCAAGAAATTCCAATTCTTCGTCTGTTAATCCAACTTTTAATTTCCCGTTCAGAATTGCAATTGTAGCCGGAATTGCACCTCTGCTACGAACAATTTCCTCGACTTTTCTTGCAGTTTCCACATTTTGAGGATAAGGCATTCCGTGAGAAATAATTGTAGATTCAAGGGCAACAACTGCTTTTTTATTTTTAATTGCTTCTGCAACTTCTGGATTAATGTCTAAATATTTATCTAACATAAATTATATTTTTTTATTATTTGATTGATGTAATTTTCAGAAATATTTTCATTTACAGCAGAATTGCTCATTAATGCGGCAATTGACATTGCTGTAGCATAACAAGCTGTTTGTCGAATGTCTTTTTCATGTAAAAAACTGTAAACCACACCTGAAATAAACGCATCTCCGGCGCCGGAAGCATTAACCGGACTTATTTTGGCACTTTCAAAAATACCGTTTTCGGTTTCATTTCCATAAAAACAACCACGGCTTCCGAGGCTTATAAACACTTGTTTTACTCCTTTTTTTAGAAAATAATCGAGCATTTTGGGTAAATCTTTGTCTGAATTGTAAGAAATTCCGCTCAAAGCTTCGGCTTCTATTAAATTCGGCTTTATTGTATGAAATTTACCAATAAAATCCTTTACTTTTTGCGCTTTTGATGTTGATACAAAGTCAACAAAAATCTTTTTATCCTGAAATTTTGTGCAAATATATTCAAGAGTTTCTTGTGTTAGATTTGTGTCAAGCAAAATTACATCTGTTTTTGCAAAAATTTCGGCTTTAGTTTCAAGAAAATCTGGTGTAATAATTTCTGTTATATCTGTATCGGAAACAGCTATTGCCAAATCGCCTTCGTGGTTATTTACAGAAAGATAAATAGCAGAAGTTTTATATTTGTCAATTATGCTGTTTTCGATTGAAATTCCGGCATTTTTGCAATTTTCAACAAGACCTTTTCCGTAAAAACCCTCACCAAAAGAAGCGATAAAATCAACTGAAACACCAAGTCTGGCAAGATTTTCAGCCATATTCCGCCCTACTCCGCCGGCAGTAAAAGTAACTTTCCCTGGATTTGAGTCGGCTAAAATCAATTTTTTGTTGACAATTCCGGTTATATCAGCAACTGCCGCACCAATGACAATTATTTTTTTATTGTTCATTTTTTTTGTTTTTATCTTTATTTTCTCTCATCTTCACAATTACAAATCCAAAAACGATAAATAGTACAAATGCAATCGTACCTATCATTAAAATTGAATTACCTGAAAATAAATTTGATGTAGTATTCATGATTATTTTTTAGAATTAATAAAATCCAATATCTAAATTACATCCGAAAAAAGAAAAAACAATTCTATAGTAAAACTCATCAGGACTTTCAGGTCCCTTCTCCCATTCAGACTTAAAGGCAACAATTAAAATCCTGTCTTCATACGGACTTTTAATTGCAGATAATATTTCATTGTCATTCAGGTTATTAGTAACTGTTTTGTCTCCTTTTAAAGAAGAATTTATTATTAGCTTATTTGAATTTATTTTGTAATTAAAAATTTCATTGTTCAAATTTAATGGAAATTTTATTAGTTCAATGCTATCTTTACAATGAATATTATTAGAAACCAAAACACTGTCAAAATTCAGATATTTCCACGCACAAATAATTTGTTCATCTTCACATTGCACTCCATCATCAACAAAAATGTAGGTATCAAAAATTTCCGCATAAACATATTTATCTGTAACAGCATTAAAAACGCAAAAATCTACTAGAAATCCTTCGCCCCTTAAATCAACGTAGGATTCAATCATCAAATATGCAAACTTTCCGTTTTCTGACCATCCAATAGGCATAAAAACATCAATCATTGTGTATGATGAGTTTTTATAATCAAAAAAATCATCCATATAAACCGGCTCGGGTATTTTGATTTCCTGAGAATTAAGATTTATAGAAATCACTAAAAACAGCAATATGTATATCAATTTCCGCATAAATTACTCCTTAATAATAGAATAACAAATAAACCATTCAGCAGGTTTATCGTTTGATACAACATTTATTTTCTCTTTGTTTTCATGAGCAACATTTAGGAAAAAAACAATATCGGATGATAAGTCCTTAATCCTTTCCGGCATTGGAAAAGAAATATTTATTGCTTTACAGTCAGGGCATTCAAATTCATTAAATTCTTCTTTATCCAATTTAATTAATAATTCCTCCGGCAATGGCTTTTTACATTTATGGCATACCGGCTGTTTCGCTTCCCAATAAAATTTTTTAAGTTCAAGCGGGTTATCGTATTTTACAACATTTCCTTTTTTTCGTTTAAAATTATCGTGCGGAAAAACCAATATATTGTACAATTGATAACCTTCTGTTAATTTGTTTTCGGTTTTACATTTTGAGCAAATATAATTGGTCAAAGGTCCGTTAATCGGTATTTCATTTCCACACTCGCTGCATTCAAAACTCACATTCATTGAAACAAATTCATTTTCTGTTTTATACTGAGGTTGTTTTTTCCATAATTCATGCTCAAACTCTTTTGCAAACGAAATAATTCTGCTAAGAATATGAGAAAAAAATTTTGCAAGTTTTGACAAATTTTTGATTTTTAGTTCAAACTTAATTTTATCAGTTATAGCAATGTCGCGAATATATTTATCAATATCTTTAAGATTATCCAAAATTCTGCTATTATTTGTCTGTTTCAGCACATCTCTAACTCTTGGACTGCCAACTTTAATCGCAAAAAAATCATTTAATTCTTTGTTATCAAATTCAAAATACGGATTTTCTTTAAATTTGAATTCTTTTATAATATAATCAACATCTTTCAGAATATCCTTATTTAAACGTTTACCTATGTACATTTTATTCAATTCTTCTGCAAGTAACAATTCTGTTTTTTTTGATGTTTCCTTGTCTTTACCGAGCATAATTTTTCTTTTCGGCTGAAAAATCAATGTCCATGGGGTTTCTATTTCAAACGTAAAAATATGATTTGGGACGCTTCGAGTTAGTTCTATTATTCTATGATCAACTTCGCAGGCAACACTTGGGTATCTAACAAAACCGGCATCACCGATAGACCTTTGCATGAAAGAAAAATTTGAAAAATCATCGCTGCAACTTTTAATTTTGTAATCGCCAAAAAACACACTTTTGTTTTCAATAATTCTGAATCCTTCTTTTTTTAAAACTGCGTTTAAATCCTTTGATGATGAAAAATAAACAGAAACTAAAATCCAGATAAGAACTATCACAGCAGCGACAATCAACCATGGCAGAAGTCTTATGAACTTTAATCCTCTGTTTAAAACTGATATTTTCGGAAAATTAGGGCAGTAATAAACAGTAAGCTCTGTACCTGGCAAAAAGTTATCCTTATCATCCACAAGCTGATTACCAACAATATGCGGTTTATATTCTATTATGTAGTTTTCATATTCCTTGTCTGCAACACTATAAACATATTTATAATCCTGATTAACAATGCCTGATGTTTCACTCCAATAAAAGCTCCATGCCTGCAATGACAGTTGAATAACTATGCGAAGTATTACAATAACAATTAAGGTTATCCAGATTATTGATGAAACTAATTCTTTTGATTTTTTATTCGTTTGAATTTTTCTTAAAGTCAATAAAAGTAATACGACCTTGTTTGTTGCTTTCGTATATAAAATCTTTCAGGCTTTTGCTTGTAAATTTTGAAAAATTTCCGATAATTTCCAATTTCATATTGTAAGTTGAAAACTTTTGTAGAATTTCGCCTGCAATTTTGGTTTTTAAATCGAAAAATTCAGGGATAATATTTTTTTCTTTAATGACAATTTTGTAAGCACCTTGATAACTGCAATTTCCCATTAAATCAACAGCGTCTTGTACAGTTTTAATTATTACATCGTCTGAGTTTACCTCAGCAATTGTTTCTGATTTTATTTTAATTATGTTTATCATTTTTGAATATTATTTATAAAATTATCGTAAATTGTTTTTATTTCTCCTTTAAAATTTTCATCGTTCAAGTGAGTTTTCATAAAAGCACTTGTATCATTTTTCAATTCATCGGGAAGTACCAAAGTAATTGGAAATGCCTCACAATGAGAACATTTTGCATTTAAAACGCTTTTAACTTCATTAAAAATCAAATTGTGTCCAAACTTTTCATCTTTCTTTTCAAAAGGGCTTCCGCAACAAGTTACAAAAATTAAATCTTTAATTTTCTCATTAAATTTATTTACAAAATTTTTCAAAGGAATGATAAATTTACCCATCCATATTGGTCCGCACAAAATAATTCTGTCGTAATCTTCAATATTGGATTTTATTTTTCTGTTCCCAAAATTTATGCCCATAAGCATCAGAAAATGTGAATTTAATCGAGGTTTTATTTCTTCAATTTCACAATTAAAATCTGACGAAATTTTTTTAGCTAAATACCTGTTACTTCCTTTGCTGGAATAATAATAAACTATTTGTTTCATTATATTTATTTTTGTTCAAAATTGTTTTTTTGTGTTTTCATTTCTTCCAAAGTAACGTCCAAACCTTGTTTATAAGAAGGATATTTAAGCTCCAAACCAAGAATGTTTTTTGCTTTCAAATTTGAAACTTTACAATTCATATTAACAATTACCATAAAATCTTTGCCCAATACTAAACCTATAATAAAAGCAGGAATATGCTTCGGCAACTTTTTGTTCATTTTTTGAGCCATATAAACATTAAAATCCTTTTGTGTAACAGGAGTATCATCAGCGATTATAAATTTTTCTCCAAAAAGCTGTTTTTCAATAGCTTTGATGATTGCTTCGGCGGCATCTTCTGCATGGATATTAGGAATAAAATTATCTCCTTTGCCGATTATTTTGCCTTTATTTTTATCAATCATGTCGTATATAAACTTGAATACCCCCCCGTTTCCGTAAATTTTGCCGTACATCAACTGAATTATTTTCGGATTTCCGGTTTTTATTGCATTTTCAACCATTTCATCAGTATCTGCACCTATTTCTGTTATTCCTTCTCTACGAATTTTCCATGTTTCATCTGCAATTTCATCATTTTCGGTTTTAAAGCTCACTCCACCGGGAAGGATTATCGGAACATTATATTTTATTGCCAAGTTCATTGAATTAGTAAAAAAGGCATTTGTGTCGCTTCTAAGCACTACTTTTCTCTTTTTAGTCATCCTTTTTCCCGGAATAACATTTGGCATGGCAAGCAAGATAATGAAGTCCAAATTATCCGGTAATTTATTATTAAAAGAATCAGGATCTACAATGTCGCCGGAAATTGGGAAGGCTCCAATTTGTTTAACTTTTTCGATTTTACTTTCTGAGCGCGTTAAAGCATAAACTTCGTGTTTTTGTTCTATAAGCTTAGGTAACAAATAACTACCAACTAATCCAGTACCGCCAATTATAAATATTTTCATTTAATGCTCCTTTATGTTTGAATACTACAGTTTTATTTAAGAATATTTTGAAGTTGATTTTATTTTTCAGCAGAACTTACTGAATACCAACAACATAAACCTTCGTTATTTCTTACTGCAATATTTTTTTGAACTTTAAAATTAGCTTTTTTTTATAATAATCCGAAATTATTGGCATTTGAATAGCAAAAAAAACCGACTTAATAAGTCGGTTTTATATTTATATCGAAAAAATCGTTACGCTTTTTTTACTTGATTTACTATTTCCTCAAAAGCTTGTGGATTGTTCATAGCAAGATCTGCTAATACTTTACGATTAAGTTCAATACCTGATTTATGAATTTTTCCCATAAAAGCAGAATATGACATATCATATTGTCTTACAGCTGCGTTGATACGTTGAATCCAAAGTCCTCTAAAAGTACGTTTTTTGTTTCTACGATCTCTATAGGCATATTGTAATCCTTTTTCATAGGCGTTTTTTGCAACTGTCCAAACGTTTTTTCTACGTCCGAAATAACCTTTAGTTTGTTTTAATACTCTTTTTCTGCGTGCTCTTGCGGCAACTGCGTTTACTGAACGTGGCATAAATTTTTAGTTTTTTAAATACAAGCGATCATTTTTTTTTGATTCTTTTTGCTCGCATTCCGGTTTTACACTAAACCTTAATTAAGGTCTTCTTTTTTTCTTCAGTTTGTTCAATGCTTGAAAATCAAACACTAAATTCATCAAACTACTTTAATCCCAAAGATTGCATTACATTAGTTCTGTCAGCTTTGCTAATTTCAACAAATCCAGTAAGATTTCTTTTTTGTCTTTTAGATTTGTGACCTAACTTGTGCGCTTTAAAAGCATGCTTTCTCATAATTTTTCCTGAGCCTGAGATTTTAAATCTCTTTTTGGCCGCGCATTTGGTTTTAACTTTTGGCATTTTCCTAAATTTTTGTTATTTGGTTATTTTTTCTTTGCCTTAGGCGAAAGAATCATTGTCATTCTACGTCCTTCAAGTTTTGGCATCTGTTCTACAGTCCCAAATTCTTCTAATCGTTCTGCCATTTTCAATAAAAGTATTTGACCTTGGTCTTTATAAACAATACTTCTTCCTTTGAAAAAGACAAAAGCTTTAACTTTATTGCCGGCAGATAAAAACTTTTCGGCATGTTTCAACTTAAAGTCAAAATCGTGATCATCAGTATTTGGAGTAAAACGTATTTCTTTAACCTCTACTTTTGTAGTATTAGATTTAATTTTCTTCAAACGTTTTTTCTCTTCGTACAAAAACTTTTGATAATCAACTATTTTGCAAACAGGTGGATCTGCTGTTGGAGATATTTCTACTAAATCAAGCTCTAATTCTTGAGCTAGATTTAAAGCATCTTCCAAAGTCAGAACTTTGTTTCCTTCTGCAATGTTTTCACCAACTACTCTCAAAGATTTTGCGCGTATTTGTCTGCCTACGCGAAACTTTGGCTCTTCTTTTTGTTGGTAGTGATATGGTCTTCTAGGCTTAGCTATAACTTAGTCCTCCTAAATTTAAAAAGTTAAACAATATTTATTTTTCTAATTCTTTTTCTACTTCTTTATTAATGTATTGAGCAAACTCTTCTAGTTTCATTTCTCCAAGGTCTCCTTCGCCTTGTTTTCTTACTGAAATTGTTCCATTTGCTTCTTCTTTTTCTCCTACTATCAACATATACGGAATCCGCTTCAATTCAGCGTCTCGTATCTTCCTTCCTACCTTTTCGTTACGTTCGTCAATCAGCGTGCGAATATCCGAAATATTTAACAAATTACCAACTTTTTTTGCAAAAATATTGTATTTGTCGCTAACTGGTAGTATTATAGCTTGTTCTGGAGTAAGCCACAACGGAAATTTTCCTGCAGTATGTTCAATTAAAACTGCAACAAATCTTTCCAAAGAACCAAATGGTGCTCGGTGAATCATTACAGGTCTATGTTTTTGATTATCAGAGCCTGTATATTCAAGGTCAAATCTTTCGGGTAAATTATAATCTACCTGAATTGTACCTAGTTGCCAGCTTCTACCCAAAGCATCTTTGACCATAAAGTCAAGTTTTGGTCCGTAAAATGCTGCTTCACCAAGCTCAACTACAGTATTTAATCCTTTTTCAGCTGTTGCTTCAATAATTGCTTTTTCCGCTTTTTCCCAATTTTCGTCTGTTCCAATATATTTTTCTGTGTTTTTCGGGTCACGCAAAGAAATTTGAGTTGTAAATCCATCAAAACCAAAAGTTTTAAACACGTACAAAACAATGTCAATTACCTTTTTAAATTCGTCTTTTAATTGATCCGTAGTACAGAAAATATGTGCATCATCTTGAGTGAATCCTCTAACACGTGTCAATCCATGAAGTTCTCCACTTTGTTCGTAACGATAAACTGTTCCAAATTCTGCGTATCTTACAGGTAAATCTTTGTAAGAACGAGGTTTGTGTTTGTAAATTTCGCAATGATGAGGACAATTCATTGGTTTCAACAAAAATTCTTCGCCTTCGGAAGGAGTAGTAATCGGTTGAAACGAATCTTGTCCGTATTTTTCATAATGTCCTGATGTTACGTATAAATCTTTTTGTCCAATATGAGGAGAAATTACAGGTTCATAACCGTATTCCTTTTGAACTTTTTTCAAGAAATTTTCTAATCTTTCTCGTAACATCGCACCTTTTGGTAACCAAAGAGGCAAACCTTTACCTACTCTTTCTGAAAAGTAAAAAAGTTCAAGTTCTTCTCCTATTTTTCTGTGGTCACGTTTTTTAGCCTCCTCAATCATCAAAAGATATTCTTCAAGAAATTTTTGTTTTGGAAAACTAATACCGTAAACTCTTGTTAATTGTTGACGTTTTTCGTCTCCTCGCCAGTATGCCCCTGCAATACTCATTACTTTCATTGCTTTGATATATTCAGTATTTGGCAAGTGAGGTCCGCGACATAAATCAGTGAAATTATTTTGAGAATAAAAACTTATAGTTCCGTCTTCAAGGTCGCTGATTAGTTCAACTTTATATTCGTCACCTTTTTTAGAATAAAAATCTAATGCCTCTTTTTTAGGAACATCTTTGCGTGTGATATCATGTTTTCCTCTAGCGATTTCTATAAATTTGTCTTCAATTTGTTTAAAGTCTTTTTCTGATAATACAGTATCTCCAGGCATATCAACATCGTAATAAAAACCGTTTTCAATTGCCGGTCCTATTCCGAATTTTATTCCGGGATAAAGAGCTTCTAAAGATTCTGCAAGAATATGTGCAGAAGAATGCCAAAAAGCATGTTTACCTTCTTTGTCATCCCAAGTATGCAATTTAATTTTTGCATCTTCTGTTATAGGTCTTGAAATATCAATAAGTTCTTCATTAACAGTAATTGCAAGAACTTCTTTACCTAAGCGCCCGCTAATACTTTTTGCTATATCTAAACCGCTGATGCCGGACTCAAATTCTCTTTCGGCTCCGTCGGGAAATGTAATTTTAATCATAATTGTGTTGTTTATATCAATGAAAATAAAGCTAATAATTCAGCTTTTCGTAATAAAAAACAGGTTTGCAAAATTAAGTTTTTTGTTTGAAGAATGCAAAATGAAATGTCAATTATTTTAAAAACAATATAACTAATTGGAAGAAGGCAGGTTATCTTTGATAATTGTTAAAAATTTCTTTTTATTTATAGGTTTTGTCAAAAAATCAATAAAACCTGTCTGCATTGCTTGTTTTTTGTCATCATCGGTGCTGTATGCCGTTAGAGCAACTATTGGAAGATGATTATTTAATTTCTTAATTAAGTTCGTTGCTTCGTAACCATTCATTACAGGCATTTTAATATCCATAAACACAAGCTTAATTTGAGCATCACTTTTACAAAAATCTACCGCTTCTTGTCCGTTTTTAGCGTGAATAATTTGCAAATGAGGATACTCTTTTTTGATAAGAATATCTATGTACAAAAAATTTATTTCTTCATCTTCTGCTACAAGTATCTTGAAATTATTAGTATTCATGCTTTTGTAAATCACCTACAATAAAGATTAACTATTTACTAATTAATACGCAAATTTATAAAAAAAGTTTTAATTAATTTATACTTTAAATTAATTTATTAAAATTAACATGAGTATTATAAATCAATATTAGTCACGTCAAAAAACATACCGCAATATTTATATCAGACTTCCTATATTTTAATAAGGTTGCTTCAGTATACTTGCAAAGTAACTTAAAAAATTAGATTATAAAATTAACGAAATTCATTAGTTTTGCCAAAAATATTTTGATGAGCGTTGAACTAAAAATAGGATTCGATAAAATAAAAACGAAATTAAACTCATTTTTTCAAGGCGAATTAGGGAGATCGCGTCTAGAAAGCATTTCTTTATTTTTTGATGTAAAAGAAATTGAACGAGAATTAAATTATGTTTCCGAATTTAAAAAGATTATAGAAACCGAGGAATTTCCGGGCGGTAGCTTTCATGATATTCGCGAAGTTTTAAAAAAAGTAAAACTAGAAAACAGTTATTTAGTTGTTGAAGAAGTAGTTCTTTTGTGGCATACAATTTCTACAATTCAGGATATAATTTCGTTTTTTAAAAATGAAGATACTCGCGAAAAGTACCCTAACCTTTTTGAAAAATCAAAAGAGGTTAAGTACTATCCAATGGTTATTGATAATATAAAACGTATTCTTTCAAAAGAAGGAAAAATAAAAGACTCTGCGTCAAATGAACTTAAAAGAATAAGAACCGAACTCAGATCAAAAGAATCTCAGGTTTCCGGAATTGTTCACAAATCGCTTGCAGAAGTTGAAAAATCGGGTTTTTTGGAAGAAGGTTCAGGAGTTGTTATTAGAAACGGTAAAATGTTAATACCGGTTTTGGCTTCGCACAAAAACAAAATTGGCGGAATAGTTCAGGATTATTCAGCTTCTGGTAAAACGGTATATATTGAACCATTTAAAAGCGTAGAAATTAATAATAAAATAAGAGATTTAATTTTTGAAGAAAAACGAGAAATAATCAAAATACTAGTTGAATTTACTGATACTCTTCGCCCTTACACTGAAGATTTAGTAGGAGGCTACGATTTTTTGGCGCAAATTGATTTCATTAGAGCAAAAGCTTTGCTTGCAATAGAATTAAATGCAGAACAACCGGAAATCACAAATAATCAGTCAATTAGTTTAAGAAATGCTCATCATCCTTTACTATTACTTTCGTATAAAAAATCTAAAAGAAAAGTAGTTCCCCTTGATTTAGAAATAAATGATAATCAGCGCATTATACTAATTTCCGGACCTAATGCAGGAGGAAAATCAATAGCCTTAAAAACTGTTGTTCTATTACAATATATGCTTCAATGCGGGTTTCTTGTGCCTGTAAAAAACACTTCAAAATTTGGCGTTTTTAATGACTTTTTTGTTGATATCGGCGATGACCAATCACTTGAAAGTGACTTGAGTACTTACAGTTCTCACCTGTTGAACATGAAAAATATTGTCGAAAATTCTAACGAAAAATCGCTGATTTTAATCGACGAATTTGGCTCCGGAACCGACCCTGCTATGGGAGGCGCAATTGCTGAGGCAATTTTGGAAGAACTTTTAGCCAAAAATGTTAAAGCTGTAATCAATACTCATTACTCAAATTTAAAATATTTTGCGGCCCAAAATACAGGAATATCAAATGCGGCAATGCTTTTTGACAAAGAAAATTTAAAACCACTTTATTTCCTTGAAATCGGTAATCCCGGAAGTTCTTTTGCTTTTGAAATTGCTCAAAATATTGGTTTACCCAACAAAATCATCCAAAGAGCCAAAGACAAAACAGGAAAAGAGGCTGTTGATTTTGATAAAATAATTTCCGAAATAGATGTTCAGTCACGCAAAATAAGGCAAGAGAGAAAAGAATTAAATTACATTAAAACTGATTTAGTTCAAAAAGTTGAAGCTTATAGACTTGAAAAAGAAAAACTGGTTGCAGACAGGAAAAAAATTCTTTCTGAAACCAGCAACGAAGCGAAAGAAATTCTGCTGAATGCTAACAAAGCAATCGAAAAAACTATTTCTGAAATAAAATCGAAAAACGCTGAAAAAGAAGCGACAAGAAAAATTAGAAAAGACTTTGAAAAAACAAAAGATGAAATAATTGAAAAAGTAAAAAACGAAGAATTAAAAGTCAAAAATGAGCAAAATCAATTAGAAAAAAAGAAAAAACAAAGAGAAAAAACAAAAAAAACTGATAATATTATAAGAATTGGAGATTTTGTAAGACATAAAAAACAAGGAATTAAAGGTAAAATTGAAGAAATAAAAGATGGAATGGCAATGATGACAGTTGGAAATCTGAGAACTTTTATAAAACTTACCGAACTGGAAAAAATTGACGACAAACCTGAAAATAAAGCGAAAATAAAAGTTAATGTTCAAATGGAAACTGTTGAACGCGAAAGTTTTGTTTTCGGAATTGATGTACGAGGAAAACGTGCCGATGAAGCTCTTGATAAAATTTCCAGATACCTTGATAATGCCATTATTGCAAATGCTTCGGACTTGCGTATTTTGCACGGAACCGGTAACGGAATTTTACGTCAACTTATTAGACAATACCTAAAATCTCTTGACTACATAGAATGGTTCGGCGATGCAGATGTAAGACTTGGCGGTCAGGGAATTACTCTTGTAAAACTTAAAAATTGACAGAATGATTGAATTACTGAATAATAGAATGATAGAATGATAGAACAATAGAATAATAGAATGATAGAATTACAGAATAATAGAATAACAGAATTACAGAATTACAGAATAATAGAATAACAGAATTACAGAATAATAGAATAACAGAATTACAGAATAATAGAATAACAGAATTACAGAAT